>NZ_AULZ01000002.1:300000-415698 GCF_000422545.1 Desulfocurvibacter africanus subsp. africanus DSM 2603 | reverse complement strand
AGCGCGGAGCCATCATGCGTGCTGTTTGCGCCGGACAGGTTGCCGTTCAGCAGATAGACGCCGTTGAAGTCGGTCGCGCTGGCGATACGCGTGATTTCCGAAGCCATGGCCTGGTACTCGGAGTCGATGATCAGGCGCTGGTCGGAGTTGTAGGTGCCGGTGGAGGCCTGCGTTGCAAGTTCCTTCATGCGGATGAGCTTTTCGTCGATGACCTGCAATCCGCCGTCAGCCGTCTGGATGAGGCTGATGGCGTCGTTGGCGTTGCGCACGCCCTGGTTGAGGGACGAGATGTCGGCGCGCATGAGTTCGCGAGCCGCCAAGCCGGCCGCGTCATCAGCGGCGGTGCCCACGCGCAGTCCCGAGGACAAGCGGCGGGTTGATACGGACAGGTTGGAGTACGAAGTGCTCAGGTTGCGGGCCGCGTTCGTCGCCATCAAGTTGTGGTTGATCGTCAAAGACATTGCAAATTCCTCCTTGAATTAGGGCTTCCATGCCATGACTGCATCCATGCAGCACATGTTGAAACTCTTATCGGAGGCTCGCGGAAATTGTTTAGGGCGTGCAAAACACTTTTACAAACGTAATCCTGAATCAGGGCGAGCTGCGCGGCGTTTCAGTCAGCTCTTCCAGAAGCCTGCGCGCCTCTTCAGGCGTCAGGCCGCGTTGGCGGGCAAATGTGGGCAGGTTGTCTTCCGCATCAGAAGCTCGCACATACAATGGCACGACGGGCTCGACCGTGTAGGGCGCTTCCAGGGCTGTGGACAGAAGAGCCTCGGCTGAGGGGTGGTCCAGAACGGACGGCAGTATCTCGCATTCCTGTGCATCAAGAAGTTCCAGCAGCTGTGGGATGCGCCGCAATGCGCTGCCCATGCAGAGGCTGGGTGGGTGCAGGGCTGCGATAAGCTCAGCCGCCTGCTCGGGTCGCAAGACGGCAAGATCCGACAGTGATTCGCAGGATGGCAGGGCAAAAGTTTGGGCATAGACCAGCCCTTTGCGGGCGTATGTCAGCACGGTCAGAGTGCCCTGGCGCAACGGAGCGGCCGAGCGGGCAAGCAGCGGCAGATAATCCAGGCCGGCCAAGGGAACGCCGCAGCCAGCCTGAAATCCCAAGGCCGTGGAGAGCGCGATGCGAATGCCCGTGAAGCTGCCCGGTCCGCGCACGCAGGCCATGCCCGCCAGGTCGGTTGGAGCCAGCTCCAAGAGCTTGAGCGCTTGCTCCACGGCAGGTCCAAGAACGCCCATGGTTCTACTCGGAACGATCCACTCCTGGTGGAGCAACAGCCGCTCGCTGCTGCCGAGCACGATTTGCAGCCGTTCCTCGCAGGTATTGAGGACCAGGACAGGCCGGGTGTCGAGGCCCTGCTTATTAGGATGCATCTCTGAAGATGCGCGTGACATCGTTGTAGATGGCCAGGAACATGAGTCCCAGCAGTAGAGCCAGGCCGATGCGTATGGTAATGGCCTGCCAACGCTCGCTCAGGGGCTTGCCGGTTATCGTCTCGATAGCGAAGAACAGGATATGTCCGCCGTCGAGCACGGGGATGGGCAAAAGGTTCAGGAAACCCAAGTTGATGCTGATGAGCGCGGCCAGGGCCAGCACATTGACCAGGCCTTGCTCGGCCTGTTGGCTGACCATCTGAGCAATCATAATGGGGCCGCCGATGGTTTCCACCGGTATGACGCGCTCGATCATCTTGATGACGCCTTCCACCGTAAGCACGAGAACGTTCCAGGTCTGCTCCACGGCAGCCGTGAAGGCTGAGCCGCCGCCAAGGGGCACGGCCCTGGTCTTGCCCGAGGCGGCCACGCCGATCATGGGCACGCGTGATTCCTCGCCAAAGATGTTCGTGCGCGTCAGCAGGCGCGGAGTGAGCGTCACGGTCTGGTTCTGGCCGTCGCGCTCGAGAGTCAGGCTCAGCTCACGGCCTTCGGCTTGGGATACGACCTGTAAAAGGTCTTCCCAGTTGTCGATGGCCTGGCCGCCCATGGAGCGGATCAGGTCGCCCTCGCGCAGGCCGGCCTCCATGGCCGGGCTGTCCGCCAGAATGCGGCCTACTTCCGGTACGAGTATGAGCTGGCCTTGGGACCAGAAGATGCCCCAGTATATGAGGATGGCCAGGAAGAAATTGAAGAAGGGACCGGCGGCCACGATGATCATGCGCTGCCAAGCGGGGCGTGCTGTGAAGCTTTCCTTGCGGCTGAAGCCTTCGGGCAGTTCCTGGCCGGGCTGCTCGCCGACCATGTGCACGTAGCCGCCCAGAGGTATGGCCGACACCTTGTAGTCGGTGTGGTTGCGTCGTACGCCGAACAGCCTGGGCCCGAAGCCCAAGGAGAAGGTGGTCACGCCCACGCCGAACAGCCGGGCCACGATGAAGTGGCCAAGCTCATGGAAGAAAATAAGACCGCCGAGGACAACCGCCACGGCAATGATGCTTTGAATCATGATCTATCCTTGCTCGGTTCTCTCGCCCCAGTGAGCCAGGGTGCGCGCGCGCACCTCATGATCCAGGGCCAGGATGGATTCCAAATCGTCCACGGTCACGGAGGTATGGGCCGACAATTCGGCCTCGATGCAGGCCGGAATGTCCAGATAGCTGATACGCCCGCGCAGAAAAAGATCCACGGCCACTTCGTTGGCGGCGTTGAGCACCACGGGATGGCTCGGGCCGGCGGCAAAGGCTTCCTGGGCCAAGCGCAGGCATGGGAAGGCCTGGGTGTCCGGGGCTTCGAAAGTGAGCTGCCCCAAGGCGATGAGATCCAGGGGCGCAAGGCCGGTGCCCAGACGCTCGGGGAAGCCCAGGCAATAGGCTATGGCCACGCGCATGTCCGGCGGGCCCATGTGGGCAAGCAGAGATCCATCCACGAACTCGGCGAGGGAGTGTACGATGGACTGCGGGTGCACGATCACGCGCACGTCCTGCGGGGCCATGCCGAACAGGTGGCAGGCTTCTATGAACTCCAGGCCCTTGTTCATGAGCGTGGACGAGTCGATGGTAATCTTGGCGCCCATGCTCCAGTTGGGATGGTTCAGGGCTTGCGCCCGTGTCACGCTGCGCAGCCGCTCCTTGTCCCAGCCGCGGAACGGGCCTCCCGATGCGGTCAGGATGAGCGAACGCACGGGCTTCAGGCCGTCGGCGTGCACAGCCTGGAACAGGGCGTTGTGCTCGGAGTCCACGGGCAGGATCACGGCTCCGCTCTCGCGGCAGGCTTGGCGGATGATCCCGCCGGCAAGCACCAGGGACTCCTTGTTGGCCAGGGCCACGATCTTGCCGGCGCGCACGGCTGCCAAGGTCGGCGCCAAGCCGGCCGCGCCCACGATGCAGGAGAGCACCACATCGGCCCAATCCAGTGCCGCGATCGACGTGTAGGCGGATTCTCCTACCAATACTGTCGGAGCGTAGCCGCTGGGCAGCAGATCAATGAGTTCGGCCGCGGTGTCGTCGTCGAGAACCCCAAGCCAAGCCGGCCTGAAAGCTGCGGCTTGCTCGGCCAGGAGCTTGGCGTTGCGGCCTCCGGCCAGAGCCAGCACCTGAAACTTGTCGGGGTGGGCGGCGCAGATTTTCAAGGCGCTTACGCCAATCGAGCCCGTACTGCCAAGAATGGCCAAGCGACGGGGGAATGGCGCCGCAGTGGCGGGCAGACGGGAGATATACTCCCGACTGGCTTGGCCAAGCCTGACGGTTTGTGGGGAATGAGAAAGATTGCTGTACTGTTGCATGCGCTTTTGGGGACCGTTAGGCGCTCTGGCCTTGTGGGCGGTTGGCTGCTGCTCAGGAGAAGAATGGCATCAGGGCGCGGCAGGCGGCATAGATCGGGACAACCAGCAGCAGCGAATCAATGCGGTCGAGCAGGCCGCCATGGCCGGGAAGCAGAGTACCTGAATCCTTGACCGAGAGCCAGCGTTTGAGCGCGGATTCGAAGAAGTCGCCAAACTGGGCCGCGAGATTGAGGAGTGCGGCCAGGACAAGCCAACTCCACCAAGGCGCATTGCCCCAGATCAGGCCCAAGGTCAGTACCGAGAGCATGCAGGTCAGCAAGCCGCCGAGACCGCCTTCCCAAGTTTTCTTGGGACTGATGCTTGGCCAAAGCTTGCGCCGACCAAAATAGGTTCCCGCATAGTATGCGCCGGTATCCGAGAGGAAGGCCGCCACGAGCACAAGGAAGATTTCCGCCGGCTGGAAAAAAAGGAAAAAGTGCAAGGACAGCGGAAGGTAGAGCAATCCCCCCACGAGCACCGTGGCATTCAGGTAATTGGCCTTGCCGGGCGCGCGGCTGTAACTGAACAAAAACAGGAGCCCTCCAAGCCAGAAGGCTGCCAGCAGCAGGGCAATGATCAACTGCGGGTCCTGACGCCTGGCGGCCACTAGCAGTGCCGTGCACAGGGCGAGGCCCAGGAGCTTCTTGCCCAGTCCTTCGCGGGACCAGAAAAGGCTGTAGAATTCCCACAGCCCAAGGTAACAGACAAGCAAAAGTCCGCCGAATATCCAGTTGCCCCCGGCGAAGATGGTCCACAGCAGCGCGGGGAGCAGGGCGAACGCGGTGATCAGGCGTTTAGTGTGAGAGCTGAGGGCCATGATGATCCGGATGGGGTGAAAGATTGGCGCAATGAAAACGCCTCTGGTGGATAAACGAAACCGGCAAATCCGGCAAGGGCGCGATCGGGTCTTGGACTTCTGCTACGCGCGATCAACAGTTTTCCCGCAGGAAACTAAACCGTGGGCGTTTCACAACCCGCAGTGGAGCCAGGTCCGGCCAGAGGCTTGAAACATTTCTTGCTCGCTCCGCATATCGGGCAGCGCCAATCCTCGGGCAGATCCTCGAAACGTGTGCCCTTGGGAATCTTGCCTTTGCGGTCGCCCCGATCCGGATCGTAGACATAGCCGCAATTGACGGTCTGACAGCGCCACATATCTTCTGGCTGGGACATTGTTCACCTCGTTAATGGCCTATTCCGCGCCAGCAGGGCGGAAGAAATCAAACACCACTATTCGAATGTCGTCGGCCTTTGTCAACTTCTTCGGTGTCTGACTCAGGTTTGATGCTCCTTGGTCTATGGCCCGAGGCAAGATTATGCGCTTGGCGCGTGGTTTCGGGCAGGCGGTACTTGGGCGCAAGGGCCATGGCCAATTCAAGGCTGCCATACAGGTCCAGGCGATGTCCGGGCGAGACGAAAACAGGCTTGACGCTCGTACGCGTGCGCAGAACCCAGCCCACTTGCCGCGAGCGGTACACGAGCGGCGAACGGCTGCCGCGTTCGCTGCCCGGCTCGGCGTAACGGCCCACGAGGCGGGATTTGGCCACACCCAGGCTCGGCAGCCCCGTGAGCACCCCCAGGTGGCTGGCGATGCCGAATCCGCGTGGATGGGCGATGCCCTGGCCGTCGCAGACCAGCAGACCGGGCAATGCATTGAGCTTGCCTAGAGCTTCCAGCACGGGCGGTATCTCCCGAAAGGAGAGAAAGCCGGGCACATAGGGAAAAGCCGCAGGCTGTATGGCCAGGGCGCTCTCCACGAGCGTCAGTGCAGGGAAGTCCAGCACGGCTACGGCCGCGCGCACCAAACCGTCTTGCAGCAGGCCCACGTCGATGCCGGCGACAAGTCTCGGGAGATCCGCGAGCGGCTCCAGACGCACCAGACCCCGCATGCGCTCCTGCACGGTGCGGGCGTCCTCGATGGTCGTGGGCCAAGGCTCGGGCAGGCTCAATGCGTTGCGCGCAAGCTCACTCATGCCATCAACATACGCCATGAGAGGGCTGCCTGCCTAGGAAGTTGGACTGTAATTTGCCAGCGTGCAGCCCTCCACATCCCAACCCGCCTGCGTCGCGCTGGCCATGTACACGCTCTCCAGGAAATCGAGCACGGCCTGCCGTGGATTGGGCTCGGCTCGTGCGTCGTCGTGCATGAGCAGGGCCATGCCCTTGTCCGGCAGCCAGTATGCCTTGTCCGGCTTGAGCGGCTGATCAAACAGGCCCTTGGGCGCGGGCGCGGCGTATCCATAGAAAGCCGGGGCGCGCACCTCCTTGTCGCCCGGCCACCAGCCGCAGCTGATGACTTCATGCGAGTAGGCTTCCCGCTCAACAATGTTCGCTCCAGGGCGGGGCGGGGCCACGCGGCCCGAGAAGCGGGTCACGGCCAGGTCCATGTGGTGCCAGAAGTAGTGCGGGGGAGTGGATTTGCCGATAAAGCGGGCACGATATTCCAGAAAAACATTATCCACGGCCGTGAGCGTTTCCAGAAAAAGGCGCACATGTTCCGGCGAGTATGAGGCATGGTCCGTATCGCGGTCGAATGGCGTGGTGCTGATGGCAGGTACGTCGAAGGGTTTATTGAGGAAAGGCACATCTCTTATGCCGAGTTCGGTCAGACGTGCGAATACCGATGCGTGAAAAGCGGCGACGGAAAGGCCGTCGTGCAGTTCCACGCTCATGGTGCCGGCTGCGCCTGCGTCTATGGTCAGGGTGTGGCTGAGAAAATTGAATTCCAGCTCCAGCTTGCCCGCACCGAGCGGGATCGGGTGAGTGCTCAGCCCGCGAGGCGTGACGTAGAAGGGTGCGTGCCACCAGTGATTGAGTTTGGGGTGCAGCCCAAGCCGAAATTTGCCAACGATCTGTAGCCACAGATGTAACGTATCGTAGGTCGGTTCCCATCCTTTCAGAGGTAGAGCCGGCAGGACATAGGACGTGGATGCGATTGGCATGACAACCTCCTTATGGCGAGAGCTGGCCAAGCTTATAGCATGATTCGGGGCGTGCCACAGCTTCTCGCGCCAAATGGAGGAATCTTTGAAAGGTGCGAATAAAAAAGCCCCCGGTCGTTCGGCGACCGGGGGCTGTCAAAATTCTGTCTATTCAGGCGCTTAGCCGTAAAGCATGGTCTTACGCTTGCGGCCGCTGCGACCGAGAACGAAGCCCACGAGCCATGAGAAGACCACAATGCCGGCACCCGCCATGAACCAGCGCAGGGTGGCGTCGGAACGCAGTTCCTTGTTCATGGCTTTGAGCTGCTCGGCTTCGGAAGTCATGGTCTCCAGCTTGGTGTGCGTCTCTTCGTAGTTCTTTTTCAGGTCCAGCACGCCGGCGGCGTCGGAACGGAGGCTGGCATACTCCTGCTGAATACGGGACAGCTCGCTGGTGGTCTGCTCCAAAGCGGCCTTGAGTTCCTTGTTCTCGCTGCCCAGCTTGCCCGATTGGTCCGAGGCTTGGCTCGTCTTCTGCTCAAGCTGTTCGGTGCGCTTCTGGAGGGTCTTGATGACGATCTCCTTGGGCAGCTCCGTGGTAATGAAACGCGTCTGCACGTAGCCTTCGGTTTCATTCCACTTGACCAAGGCCCATTCGCCGTCGTTCTGGACGACGTCCAATCTGGAGCCCGTGGGCACCATGCGCAGGATCTTGTGCTGCAGGGTCGGGCCCGAGCGCAGGGTTATCTCGAATTTGTCCGAGACATAGTAGGAGCCCTGGGATTGGGCATGAGCGGCCGTGGCCAAGATCAAGGCCGTGGCTAGAATAAGAATACGAAGATTGTGGCGCATCGTGTGCTCTCAAAGCTTACGTGGTTTTCATGGCCGGAAGCGGTGTCCGGAAATGCCTGGGCCGCGCTTTACGGGCGCGGCCTCTGGTCTCAGGTGCTTAGCCGGCGAGGGCTTAGTACCCTGATATCTGCGCGGGGGGAACCGTCGCGCTTGCCTGCTGACTGGTGGAGCCCGTGAAGGCGATGCCCGTCAGTGCGAAAAGGAGAAGAAAAATAAAAAAAAGCATGAACCTTTCCATGAAAGTACGTCCCCTTTCCTACCTATGCTGGAAGAACCCCGAGATTCGGCTCGCTGGTAGCATACAGCATGCCAGTTCTGCCATTTCCTGTATGGGTGCCTTCTTGAATAGGCGCGGACCGCGATACTGCGCAAAATGCGCACAATCAAGCCGGTTTTTTGCGCGGGCGCAAGGCGGAGCCGGAGACAAATCGGCCGCACTGTCTGCTGTTGTTTACAGCAGAGTCATTTTTATTGGATTAATGAATAGATTCATGGACGTGCGGCCGGAACTCGAAACGTTCATCGGGCTCCGGCCGCACAGTTCTGATTACAGGATGCGGTAATGCACCGTGGGGGCTTCGATGAAGTCTTGGGCGTCTATTCGGCGCACGGCTTCGTGCACGTCGCAGGTGCGCGCGGCGTGGGTCAGGAAGACGATCGGCACGCCGCGACCGGAGGGCGCTCCCTTCTGCACGGCCTGGGCAATGGAAATGTTCAGCTCGCCCATGACTCCTGCGATGGCGGCCATGACACCAGGCCGGTCGGCCACGGTGAAGCGGAAGTAGTGCTCGGCTACGGCCAAGTCCGGGTTTAGGATGTCGGCATCGGGCAGCGCTATTTCGGTGAATCCGGTATTGTCCGGTTTGCCGCAGCACTTGACCAGCGACAGGATGTCGGCCAGCACCGCGCTGCCCGTGGGCAGGCCTCCGGCGCCCTGGCCGGAGAACATGAGGGGCCCTGCCGCGTTGGCCTCCACGCGCACCGCATTGTAGTTGCCGCCCACGCGGGCCAGCAGGTAGGTATACTTGACCAGGGCCGGAAAAACCCCGGCTTCGATCTTGCCGTCCACCTCGCGCGCCTGGCCGATGAGCTTGAGGCGGTAGCCGAACTCGTAAACCAGGCGGATGTCCTCGCTGGTGACCCCGGAGATGCCGGTCACCGGCAACTGCTCGAACGGGTAGTGCGCGCCGTAGGCCAGGCGGATGAGCATGATGAGCTTGTGCGCGGCGTCGATGCCCTCGATATCCAGGGTCGGGTCGGCCTCGGCATAGCCCAGCAGCTTGGCCTGCTCCAAGGCTGTCTCGAACTCCAGATTGCTCGTGGTCATTTCCGAGAGCACGTAGTTGGCCGTGCCGTTCAGGATGCCCACGATCTTCTCGATGCGATTGGCGGCCAGCGACTCCTTGAGCGTCTGCACGATGGGGATTCCACCGGCCACGCTCGCCTCGTAGTAGAGGCCGAGACCCTTTTCGCCCGCCAGCTGGAAGAGCGGCCGGCCACGCTCGGCCAACAACGCTTTGTTTGCCGTGACTACGTGTTTGCCGGCATTCAGGGATGCCTCGATGATGTCGTAAGCCGTGGTGGTGCCGCCCATGAGCTCGACCACGATGTCGATCTCCGGGTCGGCCCACAGCCGGGAGGGGTCGGATGTGAACGACGTCTCTTGTCCGGGGTCGAAGGCGCGGGCCTTTGTCAGGTTGCGCACTAGCACGGTCTTGATGTGCAGGCGCTTGCCCGTGCGGCGACGGATTAGCTCGCCGTTCTCGGCGATGACCTTGGCCACTCCCGAGCCGACTGTGCCGAAGCCGGCCAGTCCCAGACGGATGACGTCGTTCACGCTTGTCCCCTATCCGCCGAGCACGTGTTTTATGCCGCGCACGGCCTGATTGATGCGGTGGCGATTCTCCACCAGGGCGAAGCGTACGTGGTCGTCGCCATAATGACCGAAGCCAAGACCGGGCGACACGGCCACCTTGCCCTCGCGCAGCAGGAGCTTGGAGAACTCCACGGAGCCAAGCTTCTTGAACTCGTCCGGGATCTCGGCCCACACGAACATGGTCGCCTTGGGCTTGGGCACATTCCAGCCGATGCGGGTCAGGGCTTCGCACAGGGCGTCACGACGGTCCTGGTGCACGTCCATGATTTCCCTGACGCACTCCTGGGGGCCGTTGAGGGCGTGACAGGCCGCGATCTGTATGGGTTGGAATATGCCGTAGTCCAGATAGCTCTTGATGCGTGTCAGCGCCTGGACCATCTCCCGGTTGCCGCAGCAGAAGCCCACACGCCAGCCGGCCATGGAATAGGATTTGGTGAGGGAGAAAAACTCCACGCCCACGTCCTTGGCGCCCTCGGCCTGCAGGAAGCTCGGAGCCTGATAGCCGTCATAGGTGAAGTCGGCGTAGGCGAAGTCGTGGATGACCAGGAGCTTGTTGTCCTTGGCGAAGTCCACGATGCGCTGGAAGAAAGCTATGTCCACGCACTCGGTGGTCGGGTTGTGCGGGTAGTTGATAATCAGCAGCTTGGGCTGGGGCCAGGTCTGGCGCATGGCCACCTGGAGATCGTCGATGAAGTTGCGGCCCTTGCCGATGGGGATGCGTCGAACGTCGGCGCCGGCGATGATCGAGGCGTATGGATGAATGGGGTAGGCCGGGTCGGGCGCAAAGACCACGTCACCCGGCGAGAGCATGACCAGGGCCAGGTGCGACAAGCCTTCCTTGGCGCCCATGGTCACCACCACTTCCTGGTCCATGTCCAGGTCCACGTCGAAGCGGCGACGATACCAGTCTGCGATAGCTCGCCTCAGCCCCTTGATGCCCTTGGATGCGCTGTAGCGATGGTTGCAGCCCTTCTGCGATGCCTCCAGCAGCTTATCCACAATGTGCTGTGGTGTGGGCATATCCGGATTGCCCATGCCGAGATCGATGATGTCCTCGCCTTCGCGGCGCATCTTCATCTTGAGCTCGGTGACTTGGGCAAAGACATAGGGTGGAAGGCGATGGACCCTGGGGAACTGATGCATAGCAGGGGGCTCCTTGAAACCCCAACGGCCGGACTGGCCGTGGCGGATGAGGGATAAACGAAGAAGAAAAGCTAAAGGAAAGCACATGCCTGGTCAAGATGCATCCTATAATGGAGCCGCAAAACTCCTTGGCAGCATCGTGGCCTGGCGTCGGATTGCAGTATTAAACCAGCAAGGCCCGTGCCTTAGCGTACAACAAGCACGGGGCAGGGCGCGATGTGCAGCACGCAGTGGGTCACGCTGCCCATGACGAGCCCTTCCAGGTCGGTCTTGCCCTTGGAGCCTATTACGATCAGGTCGGCCCGTTCGGCCTTGGCCACGTCGGCGATGGCCTCTCCGGGCGCGCCTTCCACTGCCATGTCCCGGAAGCGCAGGCCCAGGCCTGAAAGATAGTCGCGGACGGGTGAGAGGATTTCCTCGGCTTCCGCATCGCGATACTCCACGGCCTGCTGAAAGTTGGGCTCGCCGAGAAATGCCGGCACGGGCGGCTGGCAGTTCAGGACAACGATTTCCGCATCCATGCCGCCGGCCAGGTCCGCGGCGTATTCGACCGCGTGCCTGGAGTGCTCGGAGCCGTCTACGGGCAGGATAATGAGGCGAAGGTTCATGTATTACTCCCGGTATGCGCTTCGCATAGGCCTGTAGCACGCCATGCGCGGCCAAGGCAACGCACGCCCGCGTGAACCGGCCGCAGGCCGATCAGGGCAGCTTTGCGCAAGACCTTCGCTTGCCGCGCGTGTGCAATTTTTCTATAGGCTAGTGTAATCGAGGGCTTTTAATTTCACACTCCGCCACACAGGAGGGATTCATGCTCGCCATTCTCACCTCTGACTGGTTTCGTCGGATTGCCATGTTGCTCGTGCTGACCATGACCACTTTGTCTTTGGTGCCCAAGGTCGAGGCAGGCTTCGTACCCACGGACAGGTCTTTCGGTCCTTCCCAAGAAATGCAGGAATTGCGCGCCAAGGACATGGCCACGGTCAAGCAGGCCCTTGAGAACAAGCTAGTGACCGAGCGACTCTCGGCCCTGGGCTACTCGGCCGAAGAGATCGATGCCCGACTGGCGCAACTTTCGGATGCCGAAATGCATCAACTGGCCTCCGAGATCGATACCCTGACAGTGGGCGGTGACGGCCTGGGCGTGGTCATCGCCCTGCTAATCATCGTCATCCTCGTGATCGTCATCCTTAAACTTACCGACACGCGCATCACCGTAGGCTGATCGGTGCGCGCAAATCTCGGCGGGCGGTGTGCCGCCCGCCTGCCAATTCTTCTGGTCGCGTTGACTTTGGTCGCCTGTGCCGCCTGTGCCGGCAGAGGCCCGGACTCCCAGATGCTCCCGGCAGGCTTGCTCCCAGCGGAAGAGCAGGTCATCTCCGGCGTGCCTTTCCACAGTCAGGGCGTCGGGGAGTGCGGACCGGCCAGCTTGGCGGGCGTGCTCAACTTCCATGGCGATCCGGCCACTCCCGAAGAGATCGCCGCCGATGTCCTGCGGACGAATCTGCGCGGCTCACTGACCTTGGACCTGGCCTTGTGGCCGAGGAGCAGGGGCTTCACGACACGCTGGTACGCAGGCTCCGTGAGCGATATCCTTGACAAGACAGGCCAGGGCCTGCCCCTGTTGGTCATGCTGGATCAGGGTTTCGGCCCGGTGAGCGCCAATCACTTCGTGGTCCTGCTGGGCCATGCGCCGGACGCGATCATCATCAATGATGGCGCACGCGGGCCGGGAGTGCGCATGGACTGGTCGCGCTTTCTGTCTCAATGGGAGCGCGCGGGGTTCTGGACTTTGTTGGTGGAACCGGCCCAAGCCGAGCAGGGGGATAGGCAATGAGAAGGCTGATTATTATGTTGCTAGTCTTGGGCTGCCTCGGCTTGGCCGCTTGCTCGCTGCCGCGCGTGGCAGTGTTGCGTGACCCGCTCACGGCCCAGGAGCACCTGCAGCTTGGCTTGGCCTACGAGCATGACGGCGAGCTGGAACTGGCCCGCGAGCACTATGAAGACGCTGCCGAGGAAATGCCCGAGGCGCACTTCTATCTGGGCAATATTGCCTTTGGCCAGGAGGCTTGGGGCAAGGCCGAACGCGAGTACAAGCGGGCCATCAAGGGTTTGCCCGAAGATCCCAGACCGCGCAACAACCTGGCTTGGTTGTATTACACTAGAGGGGAGAATCTGGAACGGGCCGAGGAACTGGCGCAACAGGCCGCGAACCTGGCCCCGGAAGCCGAGAAAGGCGAGTACATGGATACCCTGGAGCTGATTCGTCAGGCTCGCAATGCCGAAGGGAAAAGCTGAGCTGAAGGATTGTCAGGCACTGGCGTTTTGTCCTCGCCTCTTACTCCGAGTGAAGTGCTCCAGGGCTGCCTCTCAGTTCCCAATTGCGTCGGGTATGGCGGCACGCGATCTTATCCTTAACGCGGCCGTTCGCCTGCACGGCTTCGCTTGAAACGCGGAAAAGCGTATCGCATCAAAGTCGGCCGCACAGATGCATGGCCCTTTCTGTTTACAGCTTTCTAGAGCAGATTGCTTTTAAGACGCCCGCTCCGGCGTTGACGGCGCAAGTGAATTGCGCCTGCGCCGAAGCTAGCGGCAAGCCATGCCGACGCATGGCTTGCAGAGCATTTTCAAAAGCAAAATGCTCTATGCTTGCGTATTAAATTTTGGGTCATGACTAGCTTGCAACTCCTCTGCTTGGGCTATAAGGCGCAGATCATGAAGCGTGCCGGTAGCGCTGCCCAAAGTACAGCATCACGCCCATGCCGCCCTGAGCCAAGGTGGCTATTCCCAAGACAAGCCGATAGACGTCTCCAGCAGGTCCTCCGCCATGGTGTATCGCGGCGAGGCTGTTCTCGAAACGTAAGTCGCTTGAGGCCGAAGCTGCGCTTGCGCTTTTGTATGCCTCGAATAGGGGGCGAGAACTGCCACTTTCCTGGGCATGAGCATGCTCGCCCTGCATCATGTGGCTGGCGCTAAGGATTAGTCCGGTCAAGGTCTGCAGAGCGAGGAAGAAGACCAGCAGGATGCCTAATTGCCTATGCCATTTGCGCAGGGACGCTCCATGCATTTGATCCTCCATTTCTAGATGTACTTCTTGCCCCCTGGGGGCAAGAAAAGCGGGCAGTATTTGGCAATCACTGGCCAAACTTTCTAGTAAGGGCCGAAAAGCTCTAGCCTTTCCCGCTCATCCGCTTGAGTTCGCGTTCCTTCCATATGCTGTAGAGCACGGGCACCAGGACGAGGGTCAGCAGCACCGCCGAGGCCAGTCCGCCCACCATCGGGGCTGCTATGCGCTTCATAACGTCGGCCCCCGTGCCGGTGCTGACCATGACGGGCATAAGGCCGAAGATGTTGGCCAGGGCCGTCATGAGCATGGGGCGGACCCGCAGCACCGAGCCTTCCATGATGGCCTCGCGCAGGTCGCTCTTGTCCTTCATCCGTCCAGCCTCAACACGCCTCTTCCACGCCTCGTCGAGGTAGGAGAGCATGATGGCCACCGTCTCGGCCGACACACCTGCCAAGGCAATGAGCCCCACCCACACGGCAATCGACATGTTGTAGCCCAGGCCGATGTCCGGCGAGAGGAGGAATATGGCCCCGGTCAGGGCAAAGGGCACCGAGAGCATGATGAGCAGCGTCTCCACGACCGAGCCGAAGGTGAAGTAGTACAGCATGAAGATAATGCCCAAAGTCAACGGCACGAAGACCTTCAAGCGCGCCTTCACCCGTTCCATGAACTCGTACTGGCCGCTCCACTTGATCGTGTATCCGGCGGGCATTTTGATATTGCCCTCCACGGCCGCCTTGGCGTCGGTCACGTAGGAACCGATGTCGCGCCCCGCGACATCGACGAAAACGTAGGCGGCAAGCTGTCCGTCTTCGTCACGGATCATGGCCGGCCCCGGCACGCGGCTGATGGTGGCGACCTGGGCCAGGGGGATTTGCGCGCCGTTCATGGCGCGCACGAGCACCCGCCCAAGGTCGGGCATCTCGGAGCGGAAATCGCGATGATAGCGCACGCTGACCGGGTAGCGCTCCCGGCCCATGATGGTCGTGTCGATGTTCTCGCCGCCGATGGCGTTCTCCACGGCCATCTGCACCTCTGCCACGGACAGCCCGTAACGGGCCGCCTCCTCGCGGTCTACCGCGATATCGAGGTAGTAGCCTCCGAGCACCCTCTCGGCGAAGACGGAGCGCGTCCCCGGCACAGTTACGAGCAGCGCTTCCAGATGGCGGGCAAGCTGATCGATCGCGCGCAGGTCGCGCCCCATGACCTTGATGCCCACCGGGGTGCGGATGCCCGTGGTGAGCATGTCGATGCGCGCCTTGATGGGCATGGTCCAGGCGTTCTGCTGGCCGGGCAGCTTCAGCGCGACATCCAGCTGATCCACCAGCTCATCCCAGGAGAGCTTGCGGTGCTTGCCGAAGAGGAAGTCGGCCGCCGGCCGCAGGAAGCCAGGCAGCCAGGGACGCTCAATGCGCACATCCCGCCACTGCTCTCGGGGCTTGAGCTGCACGATCGTCTCCATCATCGAGAAAGGGGACGGATCGGTGGAGGTTTCGGCCCGGCCCGCTTTCCCGCTGACCAGCGCGACTTCCGGAAAGCTCATGAGGATCTTGTCTTGGAGCTGCAGCAGTCGCTGCGCCTCGGTTTCCGAGATGCCCGGCATGGTGATGGGCATATAGAGGATCGTGCCCTCGTTGAGCGGCGGCATGAACTCCGAGCCCATGCGCAGGTAGAGCGGCACACTTAAGGCAAAGAGCAGCAGGGCGACGGCCACCGTCAGCCAGCGCCACTTGAGGGCGAACCGCACAATCGGTCGGTAGGTGGCGATGAGCCGCCGGTTGATGGGGTGCTTTGCCTCGGGCAGGAGCTTGCCGCGCACGAAGAGGCCCAGCATGGCCGGAATGAGGGTGATGGCCAGGATCGCGGCGATGGCGATGGCGAAGTTTTTGGTGAAGGCGAGCGGCTTGAAGAGCCGACCTTCCTGGGCTTCCAGGGTCAGAATGGGCAGGAAGGAAACGGCCATAACCAGCAGCGAGGCGAAGATGGGCGGGCCGACCTCCTTTGCCGAGGAGATGAGGATCTCATTGCGGTCGTGGGGCTGGCCGGTTGCCTCCGCGTCGGTCAGGCGCTTGACCCCGTTCTCGACCATGACGATGGCCGCGTCGACCATGTCGCCGATGGCCACGATGATGCCGCCCAAGGCCATGATGTTGGTCCCCATGCCTATGAAGTACATGGGGATGAAGGAGATGACGACGGCCAGGGGCAGCGAGATGATGGGCACGAGCGCCGAGCGGAAATGCCATAGAAATACGATGATGAGCAGGCTGATGATGACCAACTCCTCGATCAGGTTCTCGCTGATGGAGCGGATGGCGCGGTTGATGAGGGACGAGCGGTCATACGTGGTGAGGATCTTCACCCCGGGAGGCAGCGTGGGCTCGATCTCGGCCAGCCTCTCCTTGACCCTGGCGATGACCGCCTGGGCATTCTCGCCAAAGCGCATCACCACGATGCCGCCAACGACGTCTCCGGTTCCATTCAGGTCGGCAAAGCCCCGGCGCATGTCAGGGCCCGTGGTGACGGTCGCCACGTCGCGCAGACGGATGGGCACTCCCTGCATCGTGACGCTCACGGGGGCGGCGGCAATGTCCTCGACCGACTGCACATAGCCGCGACCGCGGACCATGAATTCGGTACCCCCCCACTCGATGACGCGCCCACCCGTCTCGCGGTTGGCCGAGCGCACCGCCTCGATTACTTGCGGGATAGAGAGACTATAGGCGGCAAGCTTATTGGGGTCGAGATTGACCTGGTACTGGCGCACGAAGCCGCCGAGCGAAGCCACCTCGGCGACCCCCTCAACGCTCGCCAGTTGATAGCGCAGGTACCAGTCCTGGATGGTGCGCAGCTGCGAAAGGTCGTAGCGCCCTTCATCATCGACGAGAGCATACTGAAAAACCCAACCCACACCCGTGGCATCGGGCCCCAAGGCCGGTTCGATCCCAGCGGGCAGCCGCCCCCGGAGCTGGCTTAAGTATTCCAGAATCCGGCTGCGGGCCCAGTAGATGTCGGTGCCTTCCTCGAAGAGGACATAGACGTAGGAGAAGCCGAAGTCGGACACGCCGCGCACCACCGTGACCCGCGGGGCCGACAGGAGCGCCGTGACGATGGGATAGGTGATCTGGTCTTCTATGAGGTCAGGGCTGCGCCCCATCCAGGTGGTGTAGACGATGACCTGGGTGTCGGAGAGGTCGGGCAGGGCATCCTTGGGCATTGCCCGGAAGGACCACCAGCCAGCGAGCGCGAGCACCCCCACGAAGAGGAAGACGATGAAGCGGTGCCTGGCGCTATATTCGATGATGCGCTCGACCATGGGTGGCTACCGGCCGGAGGGTGTTCGGATTTTTTTCCCCCTGGCACGTCACATGGTGGAAACTCTATGCTATGCGTACGGCAGTATTTTCGCTCAGGCAAGGATTAGGCTTATGAAAGTATCCACCTCGTTCGCAATGGCCCTGCTGGCCGCCTTTATTCTGCTGCCCGCCTGGGGCTGGGCCGGTTCAACTCCAGATTTGCCCGAGCTGATCTCCGAGGCTCTCAGCCGCAACCGCGAGGTGCTGGCCGCCCGGGCGGCGTGGCGGGCGGCCGGAGAACGCCCTTCGCAGGCCGGGGCGCTCCCTGACCCGCAACTAAGTGTCGGTGTAATGAACCTGCCCACAAGCTTCAGGTTCGACGAGGAAGACATGACCATGAAGCAGGTGCAGCTCTCGCAGATGTTTCCCTGGTACGGCAAACGGGATCTACGGGGGGAGGCGGCCAGCCAGGAGGCCGAGGCGGCCCGCCAGCGCTACATCGAGACGGCCAACCGCGTGGTGCGCGAGCTGCGGGAGGTTTATTACGAATTGTTCTTCGTCGCGCAGCAGGCCCGACTGGTCGAGGCCAATCTGGGCGTGCTGAGCCAGTTCGTCGAAGTCGCCAAGGCTGCCTATGTTTCTGGCACAGGCACGCAGGCCGACATGCTGCGCGCCCAGACCCAGCACGCCAGGATGATTGATGAGCGGCTCATGGTCGAACGCGAGCGGGTGATGGTTACTGCACGCCTAATGAGCCTCCTCGACCAGCCGGCCGGTTCGCGGATCGAGCCTCCGGAGAACTTACCTGCTACCGAACCGCCTTCCTGGAGCAGCGACGAATTGCTTGAGTTGGCCCTGGAGCAGCGCCCCATGCTCAAGGAAGCCCAGGCCATGACCCAGGCCCGCCGGCGCGAGATCGAGCTGGCCCGCAAGGAGTATTGGCCCGACGTCGAGGTCATGGTCGCATACGGACAGCGAGGCGAAGTCATGGGCAACAGGCTCGATGACATGCTCACGACCGCCGTGAGCATAAACGTGCCCCTGTGGCGGGACTCGAAGCTCGACCCCATGCTGCGCGAGGCGAAACAGGCCGAGCGGCAGGCTGCCGAGAGCTACCAGTCCGGCGTCAACGAGATCGAGTTCGAGCTGTGGCAGGCCCTGGCCAAGGCCAGACGGGCAAGGGAATCGCTCGCGCTTTATGATACAGGCATCTTGCCCCAGGCCCGCCTGACCGTGGAGAGTTCGCTCTCGGGCTACCGCGTGGGCAAGCTCGATTTCCTGAGCCTGACCGAGGCCCAGATGAACCTCTATGCCTCCGAGGTGGCCAGGGCCCGCGCCCTGACCGACTATTCCCAGGCAGTGGCCGAGATCGACTATATAATCGGCTCACAGCCTCTGGAGATGGCAAAGTGAAGACTTGCCGCATTCTCCTTACGGCTGCGCTGCTCGTCCTGTTGCGCGCGCCGGCGTTTGCCCAGGGGCACGCAGGCCATGGCGGACCGCCAGCCGCCGAACCCCGAGCCGAGACGCAAACTAAGCCTCCGGCGACAGCTCCACCGACCTCTGCCCAGGAGCACGCTGGCCACGGTGAGCCTCCAGCCACCCAACCTCCAGCGGCAGCCCCACCCGAGGCCATCCACATCAGCCCCCAGCGCCAACAGCAGATCGGCGTGCGCTATACGACCGTGGAGCATCGCCGTCTGGTCAAGGAGCTGCGCGCCGTGGCCAGGGTCGTCTACAACGAGCAGGCGCTGGCCACGATTGCGCCCAAGATCGGCGGCTGGATCGAGAGCCTGTACGTCAACACCACGGGCGAATTGGTCAAAAAGGGGCAGCGGCTGCTCGACATCTACAGCCCCGAGCTGCTGGCGACCCAGGAGGAATACCTGGTTGCCTTGCGCGCCAAACGGGAGCTTGTCCGCAGTCCCTACCCGGGCGTGGCCGAGAGCGGCGAGGCCTTGCTTGAGGCGGCCCGACGTCGGCTTGAGCTTTGGGACATAAGCGAAACCCAGATTGAGCGACTTGAGCGCAGCGGCAAGCCGACCAAGACCCTCAGCCTCTATTCGCCCCTGGACGGCTACGTGATCAATAAGGAGGCCCTGGAAGGCATGGAGGTGCGCCCCGGGATGCCCCTCTACCGGATAGCCGACCTGTCGAACGTGTGGGTCGAGGGAGACTTCTACGAATACGAGGTGCCCTTCATCGAGGTCGGGCAGAGGGCCGAGGTGCGCCTGCCCTATCTGCCGGATGAGGTGCTGTCTGGCCGGGTCAGCTACATATATCCCTACCTGAATGTGGAGACACGCACGGTGCGCGTGCGCATGGAGTTTCCCAATCCACAGGTGCGCCTGAAGCCCGGCATGTACGCCAACGTAAATCTCAATATCGATCTGGGCCATCGACTTGCTGTGCTGGCACAAGCCCTGTTGGACACTGGCACGAGGACGGTCGCCTTCGTCGACCGCGGTCAGGGATATCTGGAGACCCGCGAGGTGGCGGCCGGGGCCAAGGCGGGCGACTACTACGTTGTCGAGGACGGCTTGCAAGCCGGCGAGCGTGTCGTCGCCAGCGCCAACTTCCTCATCGCTTCCGAGAGCAAGCTGCGGGAAGCACTGGGTGGAGCCGCCCATGCGGGCCACTAAGGCATTGCTGAATTTGTGGGACGTTGCTCCTGCAGAAAAGAGTGACTGATGTAAGTATTGACAGCATTAACTAAGCTATCAACTTTTTTGGAAAAACTGCACCCCAATACTCAAGATATCCTATTCTAAATATCCTGCCCCATTAATCATAGCCAGATTAATTGGCGAGTGGTTTATTGAAATGCTTAAGATTTCCAACCGTAAAAGGAGGGAAGCATGCCAGCAAGACCACTCGTAACCCTTGCCCTATTCGGTTTGTTGCTCCTCGGTGCTTGGCCTGCTTTGGCGCTCCATGTCGAGCAGCGCGACGAGGTCTCCTACCTGCGGGGGCGGTACAACTTCGCATTCTTCGAGCGCCACCACGACAGCTACCAGATCTCGGCGGCCATCCACTTCGCCCACGGCATCCAGCACGACATCCTGGCCCTCAAGCCCATCGGCGCACACGCCGAAACCGACGCGAAGGCCGACGCCGACTACCTGAATATGCTTTACGACCCGCCCCGCACCGAGCCGACCATGGAGCTCTTCGGGCCGTACACGGCCCAGTTCGCCTGGCGGCTTCTGCGCAGCATCGACTGGACGCACATGCACCACGAGCAGACCTACGACATCCTCTCGGACGCCGGCATCGCCTGGAACGACAAGAAGGGGTGGACCGACCGGTCCGTGGCCTACTATCTGGAGAAGCTCGACCTGCCCATGAGCTGCGCGCCGCTCGACGTGACCATGCGCCGCGCCGCGCCGCTCATGAAGCCCTACTTCACGCTCTTCCGGAACTACTACCCGCAGTCGAACAACTTCTTCTACGCCGCGCACTGGTGGCACCCGGTCATCTACGAGGCGCTCATGCTCTCTGGCAACGGAGAAGCCCAGCACACCATGCTCGGCCAGACCGACAGGACCTACTTCGAGCAGGTGCTGAAGGACAGGCCCCGGCGCATGCTCCTGTCCCGCGAGGCCATGCCGCGCTATAGCCGCATGTCGCCCGAGTCGGCCAACATCTTCGACAACCTGCACATGCTCCACGGCATCGCCTACGACATCCTGTCCTACGACAAGTGGAGCCCGGCCGAGCAGCGCGAGGAGCTGTACCGGGTCATCAGGGCCCTCAGCTACCAGCCCGGCGACGAGCAACTCACGCGCAAGTTCCCCATTCCCCACCCGGACATGGACCCGCGCGTGTACTCGGAGTGGATGCGCGGCGTGGACGGCGAGATGAACCGCATCATGTACGAGATGATCGACGAGATGATGCCGGTCATGATGCCCGAGGGCATGAACATGGACGACTCCATGAATAGGCGCATGCGCGAGCAGGCGCGCATGAAGCTCGCGCCAGGCCTGGAGCAAGGCGAGAAGCCCGGTTCGCTGCATGACGCTATGAAGGCCATGATGCCGAACATGAATATGTCGCCCGAGGCCATGCGGCCCGGCGGCGAGCCCACGAAGATGTCCCAGGCCATGCTCCAGGGCTGGCAGCGCAAGTACGGGGACATGCCAGACGTGCAGCCCATATCCATGAACACCGAGCCGACGCCGCCGGTCACGGCCGCCGCAACCGCACAGTAGGGAGGATATGACCATGCTCAAGATAGGCGCTCAAATCGCCACTACCTCTATGACAGCAATTCTTCTCCTTGCGGCCATGCTCACGATCCCGGCGATCGCACGAGCCCACGATCACCCACAGGTTGACGACAATATCCCTCTGCGCGTGGAGGATGCCTACGCCACGCCTTACCGCAACCGTGAGGTCCAGGGTGTGTTCCGCTACGAACGCACGGACAAAGGTGAGGATCGTTTCCTCCTGGAGCCTATTATCGAGGTGGGAGTGTGGCACAACACCGAGGTTGAACTCTCAGCGCCGTTCTACCTTGGCGATGCCGACGACCGGGGCAGTGGGGACATCAACCTGTCTGGGCTCTACAACTTCAACCAGGAAGGGCTCTGGCTGCCGGCGCTCGGCCTCAAGGGCAAGCTGACCTTCCCTTCGGGCGAGGACAGCGAGGGCGTAGACACGGAGCTCAAGTTCCTGGCCACCAAGACCCTGGGCCGCACCTCCTGGCTCAACCAGCTGCACGTAAACGCGTCCTGGTTCTACAACAACGAGCGACTCGACGACGAGCGCGAGCACTACTGGGCCGCGGTCCTTGGCTGGAGCGCGCGGCTCACCACCGACCTCATCTTCGTGGCCGATGTCTGGCGCGAGGCGACCAAGATCAAGGACGAGGAGCAGAACGTGGCCGAGATCGGCCTGCGCTACATGCTGCGGCCCAATCTGGTCATCGCCATTGGAGGTGGCCCCGGTTTCGGCGACGAGTCGCCCGAATTCCTGACCACCACCGGCTTCCAGTATTCATTTTAGTTCGCAAGAAATGACTGGATCGACAGGGAGGCTCAGTTATGCTGAGTCTCCCTTTGCGCTACCCGCAAGGCTCACAGCCAAACCATCGATCATGGAGTACATCCGCAAAGGCGAGATAATCCGTAGGTCCGTAGGAGCGTGAACGGATCAAGCAGGACCTTCAGGAGTGAGCGCCTCAAGCCGAGAGGAGCGGACGCATGGACCACCGAGATCATGAACACAGGCATCATGAGCATGAGGCCGAGAAGCAGGCTGACGCGCGCGAGCCCGTGGCCGAGCGCTCCGTGCATGGCACTGCCCAGAAGCGCAAGCACGAGCACGCCGGCCCAAAGGACCATGGCAGCCACCACGAGCACATGGTCGCCGACTTCCGTCGCAGGTTCTGGGTCTCCCTCGTCCTGACGCTGCCCATCCTGGCCGTTTCGCCCATGTTCAAGGACCTTGTCGGCCTGGAGGACTTCCTGCGCTTCCCAGGGGAGATGTACGTCCTGCTCGGCTTCGCCTCGACCGTGTTCTTTTACGGGGGCTACCCCTTCTATACAGGACTGTTCAGGGAGTTGCGCGACCGCCGACCGGGCATGATGACCCTCATCGGGCTGGCCATCGGCGTGGCCTACTTCTACAGCGCGGCCGTGGCGCTCGGGCTGCCTGGGGCGACCTTCTTTTGGGAAGTGGCGACGCTCATCGACGTCATGCTCCTGGGGCACTGGCTCGAGATGCGCTCGGTCATGGCCGCGTCTTCGGCCCTAGAGGAACTGGCCAGACTGCTGCCTAGTACGGCGCATCGCCTCTCGGAAGACGGCGGAACCGAGGATGTGGCGGTGGACGACCTCGTCTCGGGCGATCGCATCGTCATCAAACCGGGCGAGAAAATTCCGGCCGACGGCAAGATCGACAGGGGCGAATCCTCCATCAACGAGTCCATGCTCACCGGCGAGTCCACACCCGTGAGCAAGGGCCCCGGCGGCAAGGTCATCGGCGGCTCGGTCAACGGCGAAGGCTCGCTTACGGTGCGCGTCACCCAGACTGGCGAGGAGTCCTATCTTTCGCAGGTCATCAATCTGGTCAAGCAGGCCCAGGAGAGCAAGTCGCGCTCGCAGCACCTCGCGGACCGCGCAGCCCTGTGGCTGACCATAATCGCCCTGACCGCCGGCACGCTGACCATGATCGCCTGGTGGTTCCTACTTGGCCGCGAATTCGTGTTCGCCCTTGAGCGCACCGTGACAGTCATGGTTATCACCTGTCCGCACGCCCTAGGGCTGGCCGTGCCGCTGGTTGTGGCCGTGTCCACGGCGCTGGCGGCGGGCAACGGCTTTCTCATCCGCAATCGCGGGGCGTTCGAGCGTGCCCGCAACCTGGACGCCGTGCTTTTCGACAAGACCGGCACCCTGACCATGGGCGAGTTCCGCGTGGCCGAGACCGTGCCCCTGGAAGGGACTTCGGAAGAGGAACTGCTGCGCCTGGCGGGATCGGTGGAGGCCCACTCCGAGCACCCCATCGCTCGCGGCATCATGGCCTCCCTGAAGGAGCGAGGCATCGAGCCAGCGGACATGGAAAACTTCCAGGCCCTCAAGGGCAAGGGGGCCAAGGCCCTGGTGGACGGGCGCGAAATCGCAGTGGTCAGCCAGGGCTACCTTGACGAGCAGCGCATGGAGACGCCAAAGTCCATTGCGAACCTCTTCTCGGGCGGCAGGACCGTTTCCTTCGTGCTCGCGGACGGCCGGTTGTTAGGCGGGATCGCCCTGGCGGACAAGGTGCGCGAATCCTCCAAGGGAGCGGTGGCCCGCCTGAACGAGATGGGCGTCAAATGCATCATGATAACTGGCGACAACGAGGCCACGGCCGAGAGCGTCGCCCGGCAAATCGGACTGGACGAGTACTTCGCGCAGGTGCTCCCGGACAAGAAGGCCGAGAAGGTCAAGGAGGTCCAGGGCCGGGGGCTAGTCACGGCAATGGTCGGGGACGGCATCAACGATGCGCCCGCACTAGCCCAGGCAGATGTGGGCATCGCTATCGGTGCGGGTACCGACGTGGCCATGGAGACGGCAGACATCATACTCGTACGCAGCGACCCCGGAGACGTGGCGGCCATCGTCGGCTTGGCCAAGAAGACTCACCGTAAGATGATCCAGAACCTCCTCTGGGCCACGGGCTACAACGTGTTCGCCATCCCGCTCGCCGCCGGCGTCCTCGCGCGCTGGGGCGTCGTGCTCAGCCCCGCCGCCGGGGCCATCCTCATGTCGCTGTCCACGGTCATTGTGGCTATCAACGCGCGCCTGCTACGATTCGACCGAAAGGTGTAACCAGCTGGCGGACCGGGTGCCGGCCAATTCTTGTTGGCCGCGAGGCCACAGGACTCGCGGCCGATTCAATCTAGCCGTGCGAATGGCCGCTTACGTGGTAGTTCTTAAACTCATCTGCATTGAGCGTTCCGTCTCCGTCGGCATCGGCCTTGGTGAATGTATCCTTGTCCAAAGTTAGGCCCGCTTGCTGCACCTCACTCTGGGTGACTTTCCCGTCCTTGTCCGCATCGACACCCTCGAAGTTTTTGGCCGCGTAAACGGTGGAGACGAGCAGCGTGGTCGCGAAAAGGGCTACGAGAATGCTCTTCATGACTGTTACCTCTGTGTTTATAGACCAGTGCGCACCTTGATCATCCGTTGCCGTCACTGGCGACATCCCGCAGTTGTTGGGCCAGCGCCGCCAAGTCTCCTACGGCTGAATGGGCGTGGGTCATGCCCTCGGCCGTCTCGGAAGAGATGCGGTTTACCTCACTCACGTGACGGTTGATCTCTTCGCTGGCCTTAGACTGTTCCTCCGAGGCGGTCGCGATGGAGCGTATCTGATCCGTTGTCGCGTCGACGAGCGGCACGATCTCGTCCAGCGCCTCACCAGAGCGTTTGGCCAGTTCCGCGGCGTGCTCCACGGCCTTGGCCGATTCCTCCATGCTGCCGATATTGCGCTCAACTCCCGCCTGGATGGCCTGGATGGCCTGCACGACTTCCTTGGTCGCGTGCATGGTCTTTTCCGCCAGCTTGCGGACCTCGTCTGCCACTACGGCGAAGCCCCGGCCGGCCTCGCCAGCGCGGGCCGCCTCGATGGCCGCGTTGAGCGCCAGCAGGTTTGTTTGGTCGGCAATGTCGGAGATAACGTCGATGATCCGGCCGATATCCCCTGCCTGAGTACCAAGAGCGGAGATATCGCCCTTGAGGATATCGGCCAGCCGCGATACGGCATTGATGGCCTGAACCGAGTCCTTGACTATAGCCGAGCCTGCCTGGGCCTTGCGCCTGGCCACTTCGGCCTGCTCAGCGGCCTGGATCGCGTTTCTGGCCACCTCGAAGATGCTTGCATTCATCTCTTCCATTGCCGTTGCGGTCTCGGCCATCCTGCCCTTCTGGTGCTCCGCGCCTGCGTTCACCTGCTCGACCTGAGCCGAAATTTCTTCGCTCGTTTGGGCAATACGTGCCGAGGCCTGGCCTATCTCGCTGTTGATTCTCTGGAGATTTGCCAAGCTTGCCTCGATCTCCTGCTCTTTGGTGACGACGTCGGTCATGTCGCGAGCCAGTTCGAGAAAGCCGATCTCCCGGCCTAACTTGTCGCGCACAATATCCACAAACGGCTTGAGGACGCGTTTTCGGCCAGCCTGAACGCACTCGATGAGCTGCCCATCGGAAGCAGTTTCCCCGCGCATCAATCGGCGGACCGGGCAGGCATCCGTTGAGCATGATGATGATCCGAGCACATCGGCGCAGTCCTTGCCCAGCACCTCCTGTGGAGAAAGCTTGAAAGAGCGGGCAGTGGCCTCGTTGGCGAGCACGATCTTCATGTCCCTGTCCACGAGGTGAAGAGGGTCCGGGATGGAATCGAGCACGGCCCGGTTGAGCGCAAGCATGGTGTCGACTTTGTCCAGCAGGACATTGAATGCGGCTCCCAGCTCACCTACCTCGTCGCGAGTGTCGGCTTTGATGCGCAAGGACATATCTCCCGCCGCTATGCCGCGGGCAGTCGCCGCGATCTGGTCGATGGGCTTGGCAATGAGTCTGTTGAGGAGGAAAGCCGTGAGGACTGCCAGCGCCAGGGCGATTCCGCCGGACACGATCAACACCAACCGGACTGTGTCGATGGCGCTGACCACGTCGGCGCTCTTGCCTTTGACGACTTCCGTCTGTCGGCTCCTTAACTCCACCACTTTGGCTTCCAGCTCGCGCGCCAGAGTTTCGAGCCGTGCGCCAACCTTATGGCCTTCCTCCATCCCTTGGCTTTGAAATACCTTGACCATATCCGTGCCCAGGTCAAAAAAGCGCAGGAAGGAATCCTCGATTTCCTGACTCTTGCGGACAAATTCCATGTTGCCCATCCGCCGGAACATGTCCTTGAATTCGTTTATGTTCTTGAGGAACTGCTTTCTCTGCTCGTCAAGCCTCTTTTGGTACACGCCTTCATGATCATGGGCCGTGGATGCCGTGGAGAAGGTCAGCTGCATACGCAGCAAGGTCTTCTCAAGATTATCGGCCTGGAACGCATAGTCCAGATAATGATCCGCGACGGCCATGGACTCCTGGTCGGCCTTGCCAAGGAAGGGCATGAGCGCGAGAGTGCATAGCAGGATGATCAGGAGGATGGCCCCAAATCCGAGGCCGAGCTTCATGCCGATCTTCAGGTTCCGTACGGACATCAGCCGTCCCCTTGGAGGCGTGCGCAGGGATGGTGAACAAACGGAACGTCCCAGCTTTGGAAAGCGCGAGTCTTGAACGTCCAGTCAAACCCGGTGCAGAGAGCGCAGCGTTTGCTGTCTGCACAAGGCTCACGATCCATGGCGAGCCCTATTTCAGATTATTCAAGTAGACTTTCAGGAAACCTAACAGGCCAAAGAGGTGATGGCAATCCTTTTACGGCGGGTTCCTTCGTCGCAAGGCCCATCCGGCGCACATAGACAACGGAGCACATGACCGCAGGCCGCAAGGCAGAGCGCATGCTTCTGGAAGCACACCAAGCGTAGGGATCTATCCCTCCAAAACCTCGCGCATGCGCCAGTATTCTTCATCGCTGATTTCACCCCGGGCAAATCTTTCCTTAAGCAAAAGTAGGGAATGATCCCGGTCCCGATTGAGGACGCTCCTTTCCTTGAAGACACCGAAAGCACGCAGCACGAGCCAAACAAGGCCGACCATGAGCAGGAGCTGTATTAACAGACCGAACAGGCCCCCGCCCGGAAAGTGAAAGAAGCTGCCCAGCCCCGTTCCCCATTGGCTGCAACCAAACATATGTCCGCCCTCCTGATGCTTTCACAATGCAAGGGGGAGCCAGGCTCCCCCTCGATGTGGCGTGCGACTGTTACCAACCGCAATTGGCGTATCCGCTTCCGTGTCCCAGACCGTGCCCCGCACCATGAGCCGGCAGGTTGTACTCGCGGGCCTTGAGGGCCAGTGCGACCTGCTTGTCGGCCACGCTACAGCTCAGTTCGCGGATCTTGGCCTCGTTGGGCTTGGGCTGGGCGAGCTGGGCATTCAGCTCGGCCTGGGCCGCGTAAAGTTCATTGCGTAGCGTGCCCGTCTCAGTCAGAAACTTCTGCTGCTCGGGCGAGGCGGCCACGCCATGCCCCCATCCGAGACCGCCATGATAGGCCTGGACCTGGGTACCGATGAAGCCCACGGACAGGATCAGGGCAAGAGCGAAGATAACTTTACGCATGGTATATCTCCTTCGAGGTGATTTCGTCGTTGGTTAACGCTTTGCGGGAGCTTTGGTCGCGTCCGCCACCGGGACATTCACAGTGTTCAGAGCCAGGCCGGGGCATGCGCCGTACCCGGCGGTGTTCCCTTTCATCATATGGTTGCCGTTCATCATGTGGCCGCCCATCATATGGCCTCCACCCATGTGGCCCATGCCGCCCATCATGTGACCGCTCGTGCTGGCGGTTCCCTGCATGCCGTAGCTTTGTCCTCTGGCGAAAGCCGCTCCGGCGGAAAGGGTCAGGGTCAGGGCCAGAGCCGTGATGATCGCGATGCTTTTCATAATCGTGCCTCCTTGTGGCGTTTGATTTTCTATGAGCACGCGTTGTGCCAACTCGCAGCCACAATATTTAATCTTTAGAATACAAATATTTAGATGAAGAGTGGTTAGATTGAGCAGGCTGTCGCTCTTGCTTTTTCTCTGTGGAGTGTTCATTTTGTTTTCGCTGCTTTGACCTGCTGTTTAATTTTTGAACATACCCCTGATCACAGGACGATCCAGATGATTTTAAGGCGACTCAAGGCAATCCCACTCGGGGCTCAGGCCTCGCCCTGGCTGATCATCGGCTTCTCACTCATCCTCGTGGCCGTGGTCACAACCCTTGCCGTGGTCAATGCGCACCGGGAGGAGCGCAATGTCCGGCAAATCCTGCTCGACAAGGGCGGGGCGCTCATCCGGGCCTTCGAGGCCGGAGCCAGAACCGGCATGATGGGCCATCTTGGACAGGGGGCGGAAGTACAGACGCTGCTTGAAGAGACCGCCCAGCAAGAAGGCATCCTCTACCTCGTACTCACGGACCAAAGCGGCCGTATCCTGGCCCACAGCGACCGAGAGCGCATCGGCGAGCGCTTCATGCCCCAGAGCGCGTTCTCCGAACTGCGCCCATCTCAGGATGAGCAGTGGCGCATGGCCCCGTTGGGTGGTGGGGCCGAGGCGTTCGAGGTGTATAAAAATTTCACCCCGCTTGAGGGCGGAGCGGGCTCACATGACATGAACACGGGCATGGGAGAACAAGGGCATCACGGAGGGAATGCCAGCGGCTTCTGGTGCGCGGGCGACACCCAGTGGCCGCGCCGGGTCCAGCCGGGCGTCGCGGAGGAGGAGCCGATCATCTTCGTTGGCCTGGACCCCGAGCCGTTCGAGCATGCCAGATGGCAGGACCTACGCATCACCCTGATCATCTCGGCCGTTCTTCTTCTGCTCGGCTTCGCGGGCGTGGTCTCACTCTACTGGGCCCAGTCCTACCGGGCCTCGCGCAGGCTCCTCCAGGACACGCGCGCTCTGGCCGCCGAGGTCGTCTCCAGCCTTCCGGCGGCGCTGCTCGTTCTCGACCCGCAGGGGCGCATCAGCCTGGCCAATGAGTCCGCCGAGGAGCTTTTTGGCACCCGTCACTGCGAGCTTGTCGGCAGGCCCGTTCAGGAGGTGCTGCCTGCGGAACTGGGCAGACTCCTGGACGATACCGGCGCGACCCACTCCGCTGAGGCCATCGAGCGTGAGCTGGATGCAACCATCCCTGGCCGCGGCCGAGTGCCCGTGAGCGCAAGCGTCTCACGCATCGTTACCGAGGACGGGCATGGCGTGGGCACTGTGCTCACCCTGCGAGACTTGAGCGAAATACGTCAGCTCCAGGAGGAGCTGCGCCGCAAGGAGAAGCTCGCGGCCGTTGGTCGGCTGGCCGCCGGCGTGGCGCACGAGATCCGCAATCCCTTAAGCTCCATCAAGGGCTTCGCGACCTACTTCGGCGGCCTGTTCGAGGAGGGCAGCGAGAACAAGGAATCCGCGCGCATCATGATCCGCGAGGTGGACCGGCTCAACCGGGTCATCACCGAGCTGCTCGAATACACGCGGCCCATGGAGATCAAGCCCGCGGCCGTGGACGTAACCGACCTCGTGGCGCACAGCCTGCGCCTTGTGCGCGAGGATGCCCGCGTCTCGGGCGTCGATGTGCGCTACACCCCGAACGGTCCACTTCCGGCCAGGCTTGATCCCGACCGCATATCCCAGGCACTGCTCAATCTTCTGCTCAACGCCATTCAGGCCATGGACACGGGCGGGGCACTGGATGTGGGTCTTGCTCGCAAGGGTCGCCACCTGACCATTTCCGTGCGCGACACAGGCAAGGGCATCGCCCCGGAGGACGTGGGGCGCATCTTCGATCCCTACTTCACGACCAAGCCCAAGGGCACGGGCCTTGGGCTGGCCATCGTCCAGAAAATCGTCGAGGCGCACGGCGGCGAGATCGCGGTTGAGAGCGAGCCGGGCCAGGGCAGCACGTTCACCATGATGCTGCCGGACCAGGCTGGAACGACAAGCGAGGCGGCATGAAACCGAAAGTGCTTATAGTGGATGACGACCAGGGCCACCTGGCCATGCTGGCCACCATGGCCAAGGGCTGGGGCTACGAGGTCGAAAAGGCCGAGGACGGCCTGCAGGCCGTGGCCAAGGTCAAGGAGAGGGCCTTCGACGCCCTGCTCATGGACGTGCGCATGGCCAGGCTTGGCGGCATCGAGGCGCTCAGGGAGATCAAGGAATACAACCCGGCCATCCCCGTGCTCATCATGACCGCCTACTCCTCGGTTGAGTCGGCCAAGGAGGCGCTCAAGGCCGGGGCCTACGACTATCTGACCAAGCCGCTCGACTTCGACGAGTTGCGCATCACCCTGGAGCGCGCCCTGGACCACACGCGCCTGCGCGAGGAGAACCGGGTCCTGCGCCAGCGCATGGACTCAAACAGTATCCAGCCGAATATCATCGGACGCAGCCAGTCCATGAAGGAGCTTCTGGACATACTGGCCATGGTTGCCCCGACCGAGGCCACGGTGCTTGTGACCGGCGAATCCGGCACGGGCAAGGAGCTGATCGCCAAGGCCGTGCATGCCGGAAGTCCGCGCAAGAACGGCCCGCTTGTGGTAGTCAACTGCGCCGCTTTGGCTGAATCGCTCCTCGAATCCGAACTCTTTGGCCACGAGAAAGGTGCATTTACTGGTGCGGACCGCCGCCGCGAGGGGCGTTTTCAGCAGGCGCATCATGGCAGCATCTTCCTGGACGAGATCGGCGAGATCTCCCAGGCCATGCAGGCCAAGCTTCTGCGGGCCATCCAGGAGCGGGAGGTGCAGCGTGTCGGCAGCGACAAGCCCGTGAGCGTGGATGTGCGCATCATCGCGGCCACCAATCGCGATCTGCGCAAGGAAGTCGAGGAGGGGCGCTTCCGCGAGGACCTCTTCTACCGCCTGAACGTGGTCACCCTGCGTGTGCCGTCACTTCGGGAGCGCAAGGAGGACATCCCGCTGCTCGCCCAGCACTTTCTTGAGCGCTTCGCCAAAAAGAACCGCAAGACGCTCAAGGGCTTCACGCCCCAAGCCATGGACGCCCTGCTACGCCATGACTGGCCGGGCAATGTGCGCGAGCTTGAGAACGCCGTCGAACGTGCCGTTATCCTGTCCCTGGGCGAGTACGTCAGCGAACGCGAACTGCCGCTGCTCGTGGCGGGAGAGGGCTCGACCGAAACGCAGCCACACCTTGCTCTCAACGGTGATCGCTCCCTGGAGGATGTCGAACGAGAGGCCATCCTGGCGACCCTGGATAAAACCGGCGGCAACAAGAGCGAGACGGCGCGAATTTTGGGCATCACTCGCGCAACCCTGCACAAGAAGCTGAAGCAGTATAGGCGGGAATGATACCACTGTCTTGAATGCTGACAATGCTTACGAATGGTTTGACCAGATTCCGGATCAGTTTCATGGTTACTATCAGAATTTTTTGTGCCTACGGAATCGTCTTCATACTGCTCTCCAGAAATCCAGGAATTGACCACATCCCTGGTCAACGTTCAGCGAACTCTGCAACCAGCCTTCAGAGACTGGGAAGGACACGTTTGTCAAGAAACCGCTTCGTCTCCCTTGTGCACCGAAGGGTCAAACTCGCTTTCCAGAAGAGGCAGAGTTTTGCGAATCCGGCGATAACTACTCGCCGCGCTCGCGGCCTTCCTCCTGGAGGATCTTTACCAAGCCCTTCACATGGCTGAACACCAACTCCCGCCTTCTTGCGTCCAATCCCTGAAGCATGTCGGCGATGCGTTCCACAAGCGCCGATGTGCCCCCTTCATTCTCACGAAAGAGATCCGTCACCGGGCATTCCAGCGTATCGGCAATGATCTGAAGCCGCTCAAACTTCGGTGCGATGCGGCCCTTTTCCATGCGGGAGAGAGACTGCTGGCCGATGCCGATCCGCTCGGCCAATTCTTCCTGCGTCAAGCCCAGTCGCTTCCGCTTGTTGTAAATATTCCTGCCCACCAGCCGGGTGAGCATATTGGTATCGCTCGTCACTCGCAGGTCTCCTGTTACGCGTTTTACGCATATTTTCAGGAGACACAGCTGGGAATACAGGTGTTAAAAAGCGTATTGTGTTGACGTAAAAAGCGTATCCATATAGTCTCCAACACACAGAGTACATGTTGCGCGTGCCAAGCTCCATGCTGGCTGGTTTGTCGCGAAGGTAGGCTGTTTCGAGCCTGTTAGGCGACCCTTAATTGCTACGACTTGCCATCCACGGACTGAAAGGTGCGCTTGCAGCCAAGTGCATGATCACCGCTCGGCCTCGGCCAGAGACTTCATGCCGGAATAACAGACGACTGCTTCTACGCTCCACCCTTGTACAAATTCAGCGTGGTGTGCATTTTATTTTACATATACGCTATTCAAGAATGCCCATTATTACAGCCAGGAGGACTACTACCATGCAGGAAGGCCAGAAAGTCAACCAATTGCGTGTGTTTTACTTGGTTATAGCCATTCTCTTTTCAGGATTTCTAGCTTTTACTCCAAATGAAAAGAACCACCTTGGGTTCTTCGCAAAATTGCTTTTCCTCATTTTGGGCAGTGGGCTTGGCTATATTGGAGCCCTTGTTGGTGATGCGGTCAGAAAGTTTGCACTGCCTGATGCTGTTTTTACCAATGGCGGAATTGGTCAACTTATCAAGACGAAGCTTTTTTGGATGATTGGACCGCAATTCGTTGGGATAGTTGCTGGATCTTTTGTTGGTCTTGGCATTATCCTCGCGATATTTCAGTAGAAAAACATTGGTGTTGCACATTCAGTAACAGACTACCCAGGCGACCACCCGATTTCCATGCTAAATGCGGTATGCCGGGATGACCCGGGTAGTCTCGCAATGAGTCAAACGATTCTGCTCGCGCAAAAATGTGCACGGATTCATTTATGCGAAAGCCAGCAATTGTCTACCAGACTGGAGGACAAAATGTTTTGCTTTGGCATGCTATCCATGTCTTCTTTCGCGCATGCCCGTCCACGCGCCAGACTCGCTTACGGACTGACCGTCTGCATCCAGACGGCCCTTTTATTCTTCGTGGCCATGAGTTGCGCCTGGGCCGCCAGCTTGCCCAACTGGTACCTCAATCCGCCCCAGATCGACGAACATACCCTGTACGGCGTGGGCGAGGGCGCGAACTTCCAGGAAGCCCGACGCATGGCCCTCAACGCCATTGCCGAGGAGATCTCCGTGACCATCACGTCGAAGCTGGATCAGCGTGCGAGCATGTCCCATGGCAGCGGCGGCGCGAGCTACGACAAGCAGGTCAACCAGAGGCTCACGGCCGAAATACAGAAGATCCGTTTCAACAATGCCGAAGTCGTCAGGAACGAGGTCACTGGCGGCAAGGTCTATCTGCTCATGTCCGTGGACAGGCAAGCCCTGGCCACGGACCAGAAGGCCGAACTGGACCGCAAGCTGGCCTCGATGGATGAGCTGTACAAGAGCGGCAGGAACGATCCAATCCACCGGAAGTTCCAGAAGCTGAAGAGTATAAGCGCGGAGAAGGCGGGCATCCTTTCGCTCGTGGCCATCATGCGGGGCCTGGACGGATCCTTTGACCCGAACCCGATCCACGCCAGGCTGCAAGTCTACGAACGCGAGCTGCTGGCCATCAGGAACCAGGTGGTCGTACACGTCCGGCCGGACAAACAAATGCCGCAGGTCAAGGACATGCTCGAAGCCGCCTTTGCCGACGAGTCCATCAAGGTCAGCTCGCCCCCCCCGAACAAGAATCCCCACGCTCTGGTGGTCAGCTACTCCACGGAGCTGCAGAACAGGGAGATCTATTCATCCAGAATGAGCAAGCTGATCGTCACCATCAGGACGCAGGCCGGTGGCGGAGATGTCGTGGCCACGAACAAGATCGAGAGCAGCGGAAGCTCCATGACGGATTTCAACAAATCCGCCGCCGAGGCTGTCGCCGCGTTCGCCAGGCGCGTCCGGGAGGTTGGCGTCATGAACATCATCGGCCTCCAGTGATCTCCGATTCATCTTCCATATCTCAAAGCGAGGGAAGCGATGCGTTTGCTCCTGCTGCTGTTTCTGCTGTTGTGCTTCATCGTCGCGGGTTGTGCTCCCACTATAGCCAACCTGGGCGAATACCATGCGGTTCAACTGTCGCAGGCTGACTTCATGCCCACCGCCGAGCAAGTGAAGAGCGGCAAGGTCAAGGTCGTTGTGTTCCCTCTGACCGAGAACACCGACCTGGCCAAGCGGACCAACCTGGGCACCGTGACTGCGGGAGCGGTGGAAAGCCAACTCGCCGACGGCGCGGTCGAACTGGTGGACAGAAACAACGCGTACAAGCTGCGGCAGGAAGTCCAACTCGCCGAGATCAACGACCATGGCACCTACAATGGCCCTGAAGTGGCGGATTTCGCCATTTCAGGCAGCGTGGACAAGGCAACCCTGGGTAATGACAGGGCCGCCGTCTCCGGCAAGATCAAGATCATACGGTTGCCCTCGCTAAAGATTGTGAAGACCATCACCTTTTCCGATTCCGTCCTCGGGACCTCGGGGAACAGCAGCCTTGTGGTCACGGCTGCCACCGACGCCATCCACTCCGCGCGCATCGAGCTGAAGAACTACTTCGCCAAGAAGGGCTATGTCCTGGAGAAGCGCAGCAAGAATGACGAGACCATCTACAAGATCAATCTTGGCACCGAGGACGGCCTGAAAACTGGCGACACCTGCCAGATCTACACCATCAGCCGCACGGTCAACGCCATCACTCAGGAAGAGACCACGGAAGAGTTGTTGTTGGGCGAAGGCACGGTCTCCAACCAGATCGGCCCCAACTACAGTTGGCTCATCGTCGAGGACGCCGATATGCAGTCGCCGGTCCGACTAGGTGATTACATCAAGCTCAAACACTCCAAGGAAATGCTTGAAGGGTACTCCAAGGGAATACTTGAAGGCCTCTCCCTGGGCAGCAAGTTGTTGTTGTCTCAATAACAAACAGAATCGAGGTGGACCATGAATCTTCGCAAGGTTGTCATTACGCTCTTCGCTCTGGTGCTGGTCGCCGGCTGCGCGGCCCAAGACAAACCGCAGCCCGTCTCGCCCGACGACGCCCTTGCCGGCGCGCCGGAGTGGGTTCTCAACCCGAGCAGCGCCGGCCCCGTGGCGGAAGTCGGCTCGGCCCCCAAGAACCTCGGCGGCGTCCAGATGCAGCGCACCGAGGCCATGGGCAACGCCAGGGACAACCTGGCTCGCCTGCTGGTCGTCAAGGTCAAGAACTCCCTGGAGAACTTCTCGCAAGTGACCGGCGTGGGCGACAGCCAGACCATGGACAAGGTCGTCGCGAGCACCTCCAGCCAGTTGGCCAAGGTCGAGCTGGTCGGAGCCACGCAGAAGGCGATGTGGATCGCCAAGGACGGTACCATGTACGTCCTGGTTACGGTGGATCCCGACAAGGTCGCCGAGACGGCCAAGAAGCTCGCGACCAGCAGCTTCAAGAACGAGCAGGCTCTATGGCAGCAGTTCCAGGCCCAGAAGGCCCAGGATCGGATGAGCCAGGAGATCGAAAAGGAATTCGGCGCGCAGCGGTAGGGCTGAGGGGAGCCGGCAAGCCGCCCCCCCCTTTTTTTGCTAGGGATTTCCATCCTCGCGCATGTTCTGACGGGTCCGGACCGTCGATGGCAATGCTTATCGCGGGATCTGATTCCGGAACAAACCCTTTCCTAAAGGAGCCCACACATGCGTCTTCTGCCGGCCATAATGCTCCTGTGTGCCGCGATTTTCGTCCACGGGGTTGCCTCCGCCTTCGAGGAGGACGCCGCGACCGCTCCAGTGCTCAAGCCCAGTTTATCACTGAGCCATTCCAGGCCGATAACCGCCATCGATTTCAATGACCGTCTGATCGTCTCGGGCTCCGAGGACGGCGAGGTCAAGTTGTTCGCTCGGGACGGCAAGCTCCTCTCAGGTTTCAAGGAGCACATCAGCCCCATCTTGGGCGTGGCTTTCCTTGGGGAGGAGTTTATCATCTCCGTCGATTCCACGCAGGTCATCCTGTGGAACCTGCCCCTGGCAAGGCGCGCACCGCTCAAATTTCGCAATGAAAATGGCAGGAACATCCAGATCAACACCGTGGCCATATCGAGCAGGTTCAAGCGGCTGGCTGTCGCCGCGCCCGGCCTGCTCCAGGTCATCGACCTGACGACCGGCGACATACTGCAATCGTTCACGGGCATCGGCGACCCGCGTTCTATCGAAATCTCGGACTCGGGCAAGTTTCTTTGCTTGGTAAGCGGTTCCTATTCGCACGAGTTTATTTATATTATCGACCTGGAGCAAGGCACACTGGCCAACAAGGTGCGACACGACGGCAACGTGCGGCGCGCCTCCTTCCTCGACGACAGCCGCCTCATTGTCCTGCAACGGAAAAAAGGCAGCCAAGACCCCATGCTGCGGCTGGTGGACCTGACTACACAGGCTGACCTCGCGGCCTACGGACAGACCCATACGAGTGTCCAGTCCGCCATTGCGTATGCCGACGATCTGATGGTCTACGCCGATGATGTATTCGAGCGGGTCTCGTTCACATATGAACCCGGAATGTCTTTCACTTCATCTTACTCGCTCTTCAAGCCAAGCATGCCTTCAAACTCCGGCCTGAACTGGTCCAAGATCGATGGTCAAACTGGCCTGCTTGCCCTGCTGACAAACGACGGAACCGCCTTCCTCTATGACTTTGGAAAGGTGTTGGAGAAAGAGGCGGCCTTGCGGGACAGGGCACTCCAAATGGAGCGCGAGTTCTTCCAGTCCAAGCCTTCTGACGAGGCTCCCCGGCCCGAACCGAGCCTGACCATCGGCGTGGCTTCCCAGGAAGGCTTCGCGCCGTTCACGGTGAGCGTGGACATCGAGCCGGCCAACCTTCCCGGCCCAGTACAGCAACTGGCCCTGGACCCCGGCGACGGCAAGCCGCAGGTACTGCATTCGGACACGCTCAGCTGCAAGTACGCTTACCGGCAACCCGGAACTTACATGTTGCGCGCGGCCGTACAGACCGAGGCCGGCGTAGTGCTCTCGAACAAGATTGCAATCACGGTCAAGCCCATGACCTTTGAGCAATACCCCAAGGATATGCAGCAAGAGTCCGAGAAGTCCATGCAGCAGTAACCTTGAGCCACCGGCACGCCCTGCCTTCCGCCTGCCAGGCGCGAACAAAGTGGTGGCCTTCCAGGTTGACGTGCCTTGATGCGTTCAGGGAGGGGTTTTTCCTTTCTCTTGCCTGGGATCGGATCGCAAGATGTATTTTATCATCGCATATTTATGGTCAACAGCTATATACCACAAAAGGAGAGAGGTATGTCGCGGCACATCGCTTATCTTGTTTTTACATTGCTAATACTTGCTGGATGCTCTGACAGCAATGTTGAAGTTGTTAAAAATGGAACCATGCTTGAATATCCCAACACGACTGTAGGCAAAGCGCTTGAGGCAAGCTTTGCTAATGCCAAATGGGAATCTAAATCCACCGAGAAGGGTGCAATAACTGTACACTTTAAAGGAACAATCACCCAGAGAACTCACGATTCTGCCGCAGCATACTTAGTCGATCACTATAAGAATCTCAGTTTTGATGGAGAACGCTCTGTTTTACTCTCAAATGCTGTCTCTTTTGCCAGAAAAATACTTATTCAGTATATGGGAAGATCAGAATTTGAGCGTCGAACTCGTGATGAGGAGGCCGCCTTTGATACTGCCCTGAAGAATGACCGTGTTGATGGGAATAGAGACACGAGAGAGGCAAGACGCGAGGCGGAACAGGCTCTCGATATTGCTACAGTTAACTGCTATTTAGATTTTATTGCTAGTGAGTTTTGGCCAGTTGGCTCTCCTGTTGAATTTGTCTGGGTGCTCTCACACGATAAGAAGGGTTTTGAATTGTCTTCGCTTTCTAATGATTCATGGATGAAGTTTGGTCTAAGATCAGACCAAGTGATCAAAACTATATATACAGAATAATAGATTCGATTGTCACGAGCTTGCTAAGGCAAAAAGGCCAAATAATCTATTTGGCCTTTTTGCTTTTATGTATTCATCCTTTAAAACATTATTAACATATTCATTTTTGCATCACATAACTTACAGACTTTGACCATTGCCTATCATCTGACCCGCCTTCTCAATCAATTCATGTTGGACAAATCTGCAAGCAGTCTTCGATAAAAATCTACCTCTTGCCTCTTTCGAGAGGCTTCTTGCCAAACGGATCGTGTAGTTCATTCCAGATTCAAATATATATTACTCAGTTGAAGTAAATCGCTTTTTCCTGCCCCACACGCCCCATTCCGTCTTGCCCTGCCTGGCCTCATGCCGGCAGGGCGTTTTTTCACCATTTACCACCAGGATATAGGCTATGGACGCATCCTCATACTGTTCTCCAGAGATCAAGGAATTGGCCAAGGCCCTGATCAACGTTCAACACACCCTTCAACCCGCTCTCAAGGACCGCGAGAACACATTCGCCAAATCCCGTTACGCCACCCTCAACTCCGTTATGGATTCCTGTCGTGAAGCGCTACTTTCCAACGGCATCTGGGTGACCCAGTACCCGGTGCCGGCTGATCCAGGACACCTGGGCTTGGTCACCAAGCTCACCCATGCCGAATCCGGGCAATGGCAATCCTCGCTTCTCGTGATGCCTCTTCCGAAGACCGATCCGCAAGGGTACGGCAGCGGGCTGACCTACGCCCGCAGATACGCGCTCTCAGCCATGCTCGGGATGGTCAGCGAGGACGATGACGATGCGGAACTGGCCACTCACGGACAACTTACGCCTCGACAACGCTCCACCAGAGAGCAAAGGAAATCAGCCTCCAAACCGGTTCCCCAGTCCCAGATCAGCACGATACCAAACGATACTCATCCTGCATTGGCCGCCATGCCCAAGCTCGATGGCATCAGCTACAAGACCGCAAGCGCTCAGGATGGCAGGCTGTGCATCGTGGCTACCGGCAATGTCTCGGCTAAGCAGCAGGTACTCAGAGCTTCAGGCTTCAAGTGGAATGAGGAGCGCAAGATGTGGTGGAGGTACGCTGACTCCGCCTAGTAGTAGCAAGCGACATCACCTGATCACGGCCACGGATGCCGTGGAAGCCCGGCTGGGAAAGTCTCTGCTGGGGACTCTCCCGTCGAATTCTTCGGAGAGAGCCATGGATTTAAACCTTCCCACCAGATCTACTGCCTTGCTCAGTCTTCTCGCCAAGGGCCTTCAGACCCACTCTCAAAACAGCACTATGACTCAGCTTGGGGACCGCACAGGCTACGTTGGCATGTCGGACATCGGCAGAGCCCTTGAATGCCTTCGCGCAACGGTCTCAGGCAAGCTCCAGTCCACTGTACGATATGAGCACTCGGATGTGCCTGCGGACGATTCGCGCATGCGGCAGTTGCTCAGACGCGAGCTTATCCTTCAGCGTGGCCACTGGCAGGAGGCAGGCATTGCCTCAGCACTGGGTGCCGCCGGCCTACACCTCATCCCTCAGCTTGAGATCGAGGCCACCTGCTTTGGTGTGCCCATCAAGGCGCATCTTGATTTGACGCTTGTCTGGGGCGGCAACGCTCCTGCCGTGCGGATTCTGGAACTGAAAAGCAACGAACGCCTGCCCGAGACGCTTTATGCCTCCAACGAGATCCAGCTCTATGGTCAATTGGGCCTTCTCCAGACCACCTGGAACCGGCCCTGCTTCAACTTGAGGGATGCGCAGGGTCAAACGGTCTTCACTCGCAAGAGCTTCCCGGAAGTCGCGAAAATCCTGTTCGGAATCGATCTGCCAAACGATGCGGGAGCAGTCGCCATCGAAGGCTGGGTGCTCTCGGTGTCCATGTCGGATGCCAAGGCGTTTGGCCCCTACCAACCCAACCGGAGCATGCTTGATGTCTGCCTGCAAACCGCCCGGTCACTTTGGAGGTCACTTGAGGATGTCCGAGGCGGCAGCATTGCCCTGAACGATGTGCCTACCTGTAGCGGGTTCCATCCGCTATGCGACTGGTGCGAGGCAAACTCGGATTGTCCCAAGTTCCGTCCCATGAGCATCAAGGGGCAGCAGGTCGAGCTACCTCCCGAATACGCTTCTGACCTTGTGCAGCTTGATGTCCTCAAGGAGCAAAAGCTCGCCCTGGAAGGCAGTATTGAGGATCTTGAAAATCGCATCCGATCGGCCTTCCAGCGTTTCGCGGCCCATCAAGATCAAAAATATCCTTTATGGCTTGCAAGCACTGATTACCGCTTTCGAGTAGCAACCATGCCCGGCAGAAAGAGCATCGACCAGGCAGCGCTTTTGGCCGAACTTCTGGCCCTGACAGGCGATGAAGACAAGGCCAGGGACGCCCTGACGCAAGTCCAGAAGGCGGGACAGCCCTATGAGCGGCTGACTATTGGAAGAATCAACAAGAGAGGGAAGAATGCCTGTGCTACCGACGAAGCCTCGCTCTGCCCAGGCTAGCTCTTCGTGAGAATCCTATGAATAGCCCCTACTCGCCACTCCCAGGCCAATCCCTGCGCTCATGCAGGGCACGCAGGATGATCAAACGGCCCTCCTCGACCGTGTAGACCAAGACATACGGCGCACGCTTCACCAGAAGCTCGCGCGTGCCTTTGACTCGTCCTTCCCTTCCCGCCCGTGGAAAGCTCGTAAGCATCTCGGCTGCCGCGAACACTCGGTTCACTATGGCCGTAGCTGTCGCCTCGTCATCCTGGCGCAAGTAGCTGACGAGATCTTCCAGGTCCCCAAGCGCCGGGGCCGACCACTCAATCAACATGGATGCCCAGAGCCCGAATGCGGCTCTTGGCCTCGTCATGGCTCACGACCTGCCCTGCTCGGGCAGCCTCAAGACCCTGCCTAACCTTCGCGCGAAACCAGGCGTCGTACTCCAGATACTGAGCCACGGCCTCCTTGATGACCGCTGCTCGCGTGCTGTCCGTGGCCGCCGCGACCTCATCGAGCCGCGCCAGCGTGTCCTGATCCAGGCGGATCGTGGTGGGGCTTTGCATATGTCCCTCCTGTATTCGCTTTGAAATACATCCCGCTCCATTTCCTGTCAAAGCCACATCTCGCTCCCAAGGAGATCACCATGACTCATCCCTTTTACGACTTGAGAGACCTCACGGTCACTGACGCCGATGCCGGGGCCGTGTTCAGCGCCGCCCCGTCAGGGCGCATGGTCAAGGGCTATGCAGCCCCGTGTGCCTACACGCCTGCACCTGATCCCGGATACCTTTTCCACGAGGCCAGCAGAGACATCATTGTCTGGTTCATGAATACGTCCGATCCGCTTTACGTTTTCGGCCCAACCGGCAGCGGCAAGACGAGCGCCATCAAGCAGCTCGCCTCGCGCCTCAACTACCCCGTATTCGAGATCACGGGCCACGGCCGGCTGGAATTCCCAGATCTGGTTGGCCACTTGAGCCTTCGCCAGGACAACATGGAGTTTCAGTACGGCCCCCTGGCATTGGCCATGAAGCATGGCGGGCTCTTCCTGCTGAACGAAATCGATTTGCTTGATCCGGCAACCGCTGCGGGCCTGAACGGCATCCTGGATGGAGAGCCCCTGTGCATCCCGGAGAACGGAGGGGAACTCATCACGCCATCACCAATGTTTCGCTTCGCGGCCACGGGCAACACCAACGGAGGCTCGGATGAAACCGGACTCTATCAGGGCACGCTCAGGCAGAACCTGGCCTTTCTCGACCGCTTCTGGCTGTGCGAGATGGGCTACCCGGCACCAGAAGCCGAGGAGAGGCTCCTTGAGAGCTGTGCGCCCATCCTGCCAGAAGCGATCCGCAAGAAGATGGTCGAGTTCGCAAACGAAGTGCGCCGACTGTTCATGGGTGAAGCCGGAGCAGGCTACGGCTCCAGCATCGAAGTGACGTTCTCGACCCGCACTCTGATTCGCTGGGCAGACCTCATGGTCCGTTTCCATCCGCTTGCCAGACAGGGTGTCCAGCCCGTGTCCTATGCCCTGGACCGTGCTCTGGGATATCGGGCCACACGCGAGACAAGGGCGGTCCTGCACGAGCTTGTGCAGCGCATATTCCCCATGTCTATTGGGAGCTAGCCGCAATGCATCAACCAGATCTTCGTAAGAAACAAACCTGAAGAGAGCCCCTTACTCGGGGCTCTCTTCGTTTTCAGGAGGAAGACATGACCGACAGAATTCTCGACTGCCTCATGGCCATCAACCTGGACGTGACCATCTGGACAGCCCGCAGGAAGCTCACCCCGGCCGACTTCGGAGGCGCAGAGCTTCCGCCCGAGGAACTGGCCTCTCTTGGCAGCAAGCGAGTCTGCAATCCCGAGGAGCTTAAGGTCTTCGGCATGCTCAAGGCTCGCGCGGTGAGCCTGCTTGATCGGCATGGTGTCCGTTTTCTTGGTGGCTGGGGCATACCTGCGGACAAGGCGGAAGGACTCGTGGAGGAACTGCGCAAGATCCAAAGCGAGTTCGCTGCCGCCAAGACCGACTTCCTCTCCCGCTATGACCAAGCGGTGCAGGAGTGGATTTCCAGGCATACCGGCTGGGAACAGCTCATCGCCGACTCAACAGTCAGCGCCGACTACGTTCGAAGCCGCCTGGGATTTACGTGGCAGGTCTACCGGATTATGCCGCCGGGGACGAATACGCCCATTGACGAGGGACTTAAGGAGGAGATGCGCGGGTTAGGTAACACGCTCTTCGACGAGGTGGCCAAGTCCGCAAGCGAGGCTTGGCACAAGAGCTTTGCCGGCAAGCTAGAGGTGACCCACAAGGCGCTCTCACCCCTTCGAACCATTCAGCAAAAACTTGCGGGGCTTACCTTCATCGAACCCCGTGTGGCACCTATTGCCGATCTCATCCAGACCGCCTTTGCCAGCCTGCCCCGCAGAGGAATGATACGGGGCGGACGTCTGCTCATGCTCCAGGGGCTCGTGGCCTTGCTGCGCGATCCCCAGGCGCTCATTGAGCACGGCCAGAAGATCATCGAAGGCTGCACTCCTGCCGCCATCCTGGACGGGCTCCTGGCCGGCGGATGCGCTCAGGTGTCCTCTTGTCCCAACACCGTCCCACAAGACGTGGGACAAGACATGCCCGTGGACATCGCCGAGATCCTTGATGCCGACGACGGCCCTGTCTTCCCCGAGGACCTGCCGGATGCACGGCCTCAGCCTGTACTGCCGAATTGTGGGCTCTGGTAACAAGCGGGAGACGACCATGCACGATCCAAAAGCGGTCATGCGCTCGCTGCCCCTGGTGGCGAGCGTTCTTGGCCGGAAATACGGGGTGAAGGTCGAGATAGGAGGCCAGGTGGCCTACACCGACGGCAAGGCCATCCATCTGCCCTCCCTGCCTCTGGATGCGCCGGAGATCCTCGTAAATCTGGCCAGGGGTTACATCGACCACGAATCCGCCCACCTGCGAGAGACCGACTTCGGAGCACTCAAGGAGGCCGAGCTTACACCCCTTGAAATGCACATCTGGAACACAATCGAGGACTGGCGCGTGGAGAACAGGCTGGCTGCGCTCTTCCCAGGCTGTCGCCAGAACTTCAACTGGCTGATTAAGTACCTCTTCGGAAGCGAAAACGCAGCAGACGCCACCAGCAATCCAGCCCTGCACGTCCTGAATTGGCTGCTCATGACGGTGCGCTCCTGGGACGTGCCGGCCTTGGCCTTCCAGCGGGATGACCTGGCGTGGTTGATCGACGGCTACTTTCCCGGACTGAGAATACAAATGGAGTTCATCCTGGACGCGGTACGTGCCGGATGCAGGTCAACCGGGGACGGCTTTGCATATGCCAAGCAACTGGCTGCTCTGCTTGCCCAGGAATCGGAGCAGCCGTCTCAAACGACCAAGCCAGGCGGTTCTGGTCAGGCTGAAGACTCGGGACAAGATGACGGCGAGACTGACCCGGACGATGCCAGAAAGTGTCTTCGGGATTTGCTCCACGCCGATACTGATTCTCTTCCCAAGGAGATGGGCTCGATTCTGGCCGAGGCCCTGGGACAGATGATTCCTGACAATCCGGACCAGTGCGTGACTGTGGCGACTCCCAGGCCCAAGCCGACCTTCCCCCTATCAAACGATGAACTGAAGGAGGTGCGTCAGGCCTCGGTAGCCCTGAAGACGCGACTGCTCGGGCTGCTGCAAACCACGACACTTGTCAGAAACCATACGGGTCGCAGGGGGAAGCTCGACACGCACAGGCTCCACCTCATCGCAACGGCTGATCCGCGCGTGTTCAGGCGGAGAGGAACGCGGCAGGGGATCGATACCGCCGCCCACATTCTGCTCGACTGCTCATCTTCCATGGCCCAGCAGCTTCAACTGGCGACCAAGGCCTGCTTCGCCGTGGCCAAGGCGCTTAAGTCCTGCGCCATCAACGTGGCCCTGACGGCGTTCCCTGCCGGATTCGTCCAGGACGATCATGGGGGGAAAGGATCATGGGCGACCATTGGGCAGATCATCAGGCACGGGGAACGCGTCCATGAGCGTGTCCTGGTCAGGCCCGTGGGCAGCACTCCCATGGGCGAGGCTCTGTGGTGGGTGCTTCAAGACATGCTGCTACTCTCCGAGAAGCGCAAGCTCATCCTGATCCTGACGGATGGGGAGCCGGATTCCGTCCCGTGCATGCTGGATGCGACTGAGCAAGCCAATCGGCTTGGGATGGAGGTCTATGGCATCGGCATAGGGTCAACAGGCATTGAAAGCCTTCTGCCGGGCAAGGCTCGGAGCATCAGCTCGCTTGGAGACCTGGCCCCGGCCATGTTCGAGATGCTGCAAGGAGCGCTCATGCGCAGGTGAACGGCCTGCCGAGCATCATGACATATACGACCTTGAGAAGGGGGAGCCTGGTGCTCCCCCTTCTGTTTTCAGGAACCATTAGCCAAGCAAGGAGAATTTATGCGCTGGCTACCATTCTGCCCATGCCTGCCATGGCAGATCTGCAAAATGCCGCCATCGGGATGCTTCATGTGGGCTTGCTGCCTGAGGCGTCTTGGAAGTGGCCTGGGATCAAATAACCAAGAGAGGTGCCCATGAGCTGGGGGCCAATCATCGCCATCGCCATCGGCGTGCTTGAACTCGTCAGGGAGCAACTCGACGACTGAACACAAACGGAAGGAAGAGGATACGCATGAATAAGCTCTGGGTCTTTGTAGGAGGCTGTGTAACCGGTGCGCTGGGACTGCTTGCGGCAGCGGCTATGTCCGACGATACCTCGGGTGTGCCAACGAATGCCGATGACAAAGCTGGCGATACTCTCTCAGAGAACTGCCAAGAGGAGGATGGTCACTGTGCGGCTGAATCGAATGAGGCTGCGCAGGTGAGAGCCGTGGAGTAAACCAGAAACGCCCCGGCACCTTCAAGGTGTCGGGGTTGCCCTCTTCCCAAAAACTGGTCCAGTTTCCTGGGAAGGGGGCAAGGGCGAGGATTATGAGAAGGACGGGAAGAAGGCATCGGGCATTGAAAAGGTCAAACCAGCGGCGGAAGAAAACCTTGCGTTTATACGAAAGGTCGAGGAATTGCTGAAGGGCGAGATTGAGGTGGAGGAAGTCTGGTAGGTTACCCGACTTATGCATTTTACTCCATCAGAGTCGTGTTAACCTGCTTCAAGCTGATGGGGAGGAAAAATATGGAGAAGGTATTGTCGGATATGCTCTGAAGACATGGGTAAAGACGTCTTCAGCTTTTTGGATAACATCATTTTCGTCATAGGAATTAACAGGGAGACCTGTTTCTTCGTCCCACAAAAAGTTTGTGATTGCAGTCCGGACGGCATCGCGTGTTGCTTCTTTTTCTCGCCAGTTGTCGATTTTCAGCTTTTCAGCCTTTAAATTATCCAGAAGATCAACGGCCACAGTTTTAATCCGCTTGATGTCGTCCCTACTAAGGTCGTCCTTTTTCAATAGATCAAATATGGCGAGGGATTCCTCTGTGAGCCCTTCACGAACTGCTCTTGATTCCTCTTCACTGAGAGCCTGCACAAATTTGATCAAGGCTTCGAAGGTCTTCTCGATAGTTGCACGGTCCTTTTCCCGGTTGTAGTCGGCAACAATCCCCTCATAGTGCTGCTGAAAGTCGGTTCGCAAAGGATTCTGCAAGAGAAGGCGGTTTACTCGCCGTTCAATGGCGTCTTTCAGGCTCTGGACCGTTGTACGCTGCCTTGGGCTGTTTTCAAATTCCTTCCTGAGCTTATCGAAATCGATTTTACTGATGTCATATGGATCGCCTTCATGCCCAGCCTGGGAGGAGTCCGTCTCGATGGCCTCATCCACCACTTCGTGGAGACGGCGGATGATGTCGGATATGTCGGCCTGCTCCCGATCCTGCTGCAAGCTCTTGTAAACTACGTTGATGGCGTCATAGTCGGCCCGGTGACTGTTCACGCCTTTGACATTGATGCAGGCTTTGAACTTCTTGAAGACCTCCCTGCACATTACCTCGAATCGTTTACGGGTCTGGTCATTTTCGTTTGCTGCTTCCTTGGCTTTGAGAATGGCGGCATTCCTTTCAAACCCAGTCTTGTTGATGATATCATCCAATGAAGCGCCGCCTTGTTCCAGAAAAGCACGAACAAAAGCGATAGCCTCGGACAGGTCCGCGAGAAGCTCTTCTTCAGGCTTGGCTGGTTCTATCTCGCCACCGTCACCACCATGTCCGGTATCCCCTTGTCCTGCAAAGGTCGCCAGGGCTTTGCGGAGGTTTTTCAGGATTCCGCAATAGTCAACGATAAGGCCGTTGTTCTTCCCTGCGTTGACTCTGTTCGCACGGGCGATGGCCTGCATCAGGGTATGGGCCTTGAGAGGCTTGTCCAAGTAAAGAGTTGAAAGGCTGGGAACGTCGAAGCCCGTCAGCCACATGGCGCAAACAATGGCAATTCGGAAGGGATGCTCCTCTTCCTTGAAGGCTTCTTCCAGGCGCTGCAAGTTTCTGAATTGCGGCTTGTTCCTCATGGACTCGGGAAGGTCAATACCCTCTTTGATCAGGCGCCGGTGGGGTTTGATGTCCAGACCCCACTTGCTGAACTTGTCTACTTCCCCCTGTTCTTCGCTGACCACCACGGCGGCAACGGTCTCTTTCATCCACTGAATCAGCCTGCGTCGGTAGAGTTCGTCCTGTTCATCCGCAGCCGATTTCAGTTCCGTTTCAAGGTCAGCTATGCGCTGGTTCCAATTCTTGAGAATCAACTCGTGCATTCGTACGCAGGTAATCTTGTCGATGCACACCAACATCACCTTGCCGGTTTCCCACGCCCTCGAATAGTGGAGGACAAAATCCTGTGCGACCTGATCGAGTCGTTTCTCGGCCGTGATGATATGGTAGTCCCGTTTCAATTCCTTTTCGAGCCGCTGTTCCACATCTATGTCGCCAGTCTCCAGTTCCTCCAGTTTCTCGGCAATCCTTTCGTTGAGGTCGCCGACAGCCAGGCCGAGCTTGTCGCCTCGGGCGTCGTAGTAAAGGGGGACAGTCGCCTTGTCTTCAACGGCCCGCTGAAAATCGTATGTGGAAATGTAATCCCCAAACACACGCCTGGTAATTTCGTCACTGGAAAACAGGGGGGTGCCGGTGAACCCGATGTAACTGGCATGCGGCAGTGCATTGCGCAGGTTCAGGGCCAAGGTGCCGTACTGCGTGCGGTGGGCCTCGTCCGTGATGACGATGACATCGTTTCTGTCCGTGTAGCTGCTCTCGGGGTCCACTTCCTGGTTGAACTTCTGGATCAGGGAGAAGACATAGGCTTTGTGCTCTGCCAACAAGGTGCTCAGGTGCTGGCCGCTGGAAGCTCGGCAAGGGTCGCGGTCATTATCCACCACCCCACACCCGGCAAACGTCTTGTATATCTGTGTGTCGAGGTCTTCCCGGTCTGTAAGCACCACAAAGGTGAAATTGCCGCCGAGCTTGCGATGCACCTTACGGGTGAAGAAGACGATGGAGTAGCTTTTCCCTGCGCCCTGCGTGTGCCAGAACACCCCAAGTTTTCCCTGGCGGCTCTCTCTGTCCTGGACGGCTTCAATCGCCCGGTTCACGCCAAGGAACTGATGGTTCCTCGCCAGAATTTTTCGCGGCTCTCCTGCGGACTCATCAAAGAGGATAAAATTTTCAATCAGGTCAATGAGATTGCGCTTGTCGCAAACCCCCTTGAGCAAGGTCTCCATGTCCACGACTCCCGGCTCGTCTTCCTCCAGCCGCTTCCAGTCGTTGAAATGCTCAAACTTGCTGGAGACCGACCCGAGCTTGGCGTCCACCCCATTGGCCAGGACGACTATGGCGTTGTGATGAAACAGGTGGGGGACTGTGTCCTTGTAGTCCATGAAGTTCTGCTCAAAGGCCGCGCGAATATCTTTGCTGACGTTCTTCAGCTCCATGAACAGCAACGGAAGGCCGTTGACGAAACCGACGATATCCGCCCGCCGCCGGTAGAGGTCTCCCTTGACCCAAAGCTCACGCACACAAAGGAAATGGTTGTTTGTGGGATCGGAAAAATCCAGAATCTTCAGCCGTTCCCGAACTCGCTCCCCGTCAGCATTGCGAAAGGTAACTTGTACTCCGTTTGTGATGAGTTCGTATTTTTCGCGGTTGGTCGCCAGCATTGTCTGGCTGGCCACGGTGGAGGTGATTTTGCGTACAGCATCGTCATAGGCGGAGTCAGGCAGGCCTGGATTGAGCTTCTCCAGTGCCTCGCGCAGGTAACGAGTAAGCACGACCTCTTTGTCCGAATCCCGCCCCAAGGTTCCGTCAGGGCCATAGGTTTCGGTGTTGTATGCGTATACGGAGTCCCAGCCGAGCTGGGATTCCAGGTATGCGGCAGTGGTCTGCTGGACGAGGGTGTCTTCGGTATATTTTGAGACGGGCGTCAAACCGTGGTCTCCTTCTTCAAAGCGCAATCCCCATCTCTCTTAGGAATCTGGAGGGTTGCTTCCTCCATCCAAAAACTTCAGATGAATAGGTCATTGTAAGACTTTCTTGGGAACGAGTGATTGCGACAAAACAATTTCTACGTTCCTCTTGCATCTCTAGCGAGTCGTCACCTTTTTTAACGGCGGCCCAACTTGGAAGCTGATCCTCAACTAACCCCATGAGATATACATGGCCGAACTCCATCCCTTTGGAAGCGTGGATAGTGAAACACGGAATTGCTTCTTGGGGTTTCGGCGGTGTTTTGGAGGTAAGGTCCAATTCATGGAGCAATTGGTGAAGACCAACATCTGTGCCTTCGAATTTTTTGGTTATCTCGGCCAACAGAATTCTCCAGACATCCTTTTCTTCCTCGAACTCGTTGAAGGCATTTTCATCGGGGTGTGCCTCGGTTTGACATGCTTCTGCCCAGGCAAATAGCTTGTCCGCAAATGCTCGGTAATTCAATGAATTTAATAGAGGTTTGATGTCTATTGAAAGCAGTTGTCGTGTACGGTCCTCAAGGACGTCACGAAGCTTTACTTCATCAAGCCAAGAATAGAGCAAATCCTTGCCGTCTACGGATGCTCGAGAAAGTACTGGAGCCAATTCGATGCTTATGCCTTCAAGTTCGTAAAAAGATTTTGAAAGACGTGCTAGCGACTGTTTATCTTCCTTTGAGTTCACTAATCGAAGGATGGAGTGCAACATCCTCAACGGCGCGCTTTTGAACTCATTCTTCCTGGCCGCAAAATATGCCGGAAGCCCGGCCTCCTCCAGCTTACTACCAATCAGATCAAGCAGTTTTTTCGTTCGTGCAAGGACCGCGCAGTTTACTTGCTCCTCTTGGCTTCTTTGTGAAATATCGAGAGCAATCCATTCAGCTTCTTCGTCCAAGGAGTCGAAATGGAATATCCTTACAATGTTGTCACTTTCACCTTGTTTGACTGCTTTTAATGGCTTTTTACCCACCGACCGGTTCATATTTTTTTCAATCAAGGCATTTGCCAGCTCTATGACCATCGGTGGGCATCGGTAGTTTTCCGGCAACTGCAACTCGGCGACGCCGAAGTCATCGCGCAGGGCTTGTATTCTTTTAGGGCTTGCGCCATTCCATTGGTAAATAATCTGATCGTCGTCAGCTACGACAAATAGTGTGGACGGGTCGGGCTGGGCTATGTACGAAAGAATCCGGTACTGAGAGTGGTTGGTGTCTTGAAACTCATCAACAAGGATATGCTTAAAAACCTTGCGGATGTGTTTAATAAGGAAAGGGTATTTCCCAAGAAGGTCAAGTGACTCGGCTATCAAGCTCGGAAAATCGAGAGAGTTAGTCCGCCGCAATGCTTCCCGGTAAGCCGTATAGACCCGAGCCAATGGAGCGGCATTTTCCACGTTGGCCTGTTGGAGTAACACCTCTACTTGCTCTATTGGGACACACTGTTCAAGGAGTCGTGTGATTGCGGGGAGCAACTGGCCAGCTTTGAAATGCTCGGGGAGCGAGTAGGTCAGGTCTTTTCTGAGCTGCCCAAGGACATCATCAAGCAACGCTTCTCGGTCTGCATCATTTGATAATATTTGGAAATCTGGACGAAATTCGAGATGGTTTCCATGCTGCTGGAGCAATTCTGCCGCATACGAATGGAAGGTGGTGAGACGTACTCGGGCAAATTCACTTGGCACCAGTTTTTCGACCCTACCACGCATCTCGGCTGCGGCCTTATTGGTGAAAGTAAGCGCCAGAATTCGAAAATGCTGTCCTGCTGATTCCTCTAGAATCCGAGCAATTCGAGTAGTCAGAACTCGTGTTTTGCCTGAACCTGGGCCTGCCAGCACAAGGAGAGGGCCCTCATCCCAGACCACGGCCTCTCGTTGGTTTTCATTAAGTGTAGATAGATCAATCATTGTCTTCAGTCTCCAGCCAGTTGGACAATACGAGCAATGATATCCTGGAGTGTTTGTGGGATGGTACCCGCCCCACGTTGTCGGATTTCAGTTGCTAATTTTTGCGCAAAGGCAGGCTTGCCACCTGCTTCATCAATGGCGGTCTTGATTGTCAGTTTCGTTTCTTTCGCGACATCACCAGCTGCTCGTTGTGCTATTGAACTTTTGCGGTGGGCTGGCACCATATTTTCAATGAATGCTTGATATCCATTGTGCCAGAATTCATGCTCAATGTCGTTGTAGGCCAATGATTGGGCTCGATCAGCTATGTTTTCCCCCGCGTCAAGATGGTTGTTTGCTCGATTGATGTAGTTTGTTCCCTCTGCGTCTCCATCGGCCATCAAGAACCATTGAATACCTAGCAATTTAGCAAATTGAATCAATGGTTCCCCTTTTTCAATAACTTGGCTGTACTCAAGGATAGAGAAGCTTACCTCATCAGCAGAATGCCCCATTATTTCCAAAAGTAACGGCATGATATGATAATCAGATTCCCCTTCAACCAGAAGCCAGCAGCGGGAAAATAGGTAATGTCCTCTTGCGAGACGGATGCAATAGTCAAGGGCTTGGAGTTGTCGACCCGTAAAATCACCGGTTTGCACCAAACCTACTTTTGTCTCTCCATTTTCTTTATAAATCCGCCGGATTGCAGTAACCGGAACCCTCGAAACAAGATCGCCAGAATGACTTGTCACGAGAATTTGCCCGGTCAGTTCCTTTAAAAATGCCCCAAATGCTCGAATCGCTGAAGGGTGGAGATGGGCTTCAGGTTCTTCTAAGGCAAGAAGTGGCGCAGACTCCGGTGCATAAGCTTCGGCTAGATTGGCGACGGTGAAAGCCTCGAAGAGCATTAACACAGCGAGGCTTTGCGTTCCTTCACCGTGTCGGTGCAAGGGCAGCTTTGCCCCACAACAAGACTTCAGGTGGACCTGAATTTTACCTACCATATCGAAGACTCGGGTAGGAATAGCTTCAAGAACAACAGGATTACCGGAATCTAACGGCACTAGCTTTCTTGCTTCGGCAATCTTATTCGTGACTTCAGTCAGTCCCTCATTTGCGCCAATCACTGAGGCGTTAACTCGCTGGAGCATTTCTTCGATTTCTTCCCGCTGCTCGTCCGGCAACTGGATAGATTTCAGAAATCCACTCCAGAATTGACCACGTTGCCCGAACTCCTGGGAGGCATTACGAATCGCGGAGAGAAAAAATAGTGGCACAAACCGCGTAACCAAATTGTGCGGGGTCGCGTTCTTGAGGTTTAGCTCATTCCCGTCGGCATTCAAAAAAGCCCATTTGGTCTCAAAAACGCCAGACTCAACTTGAAATGAACCTTGAGCCTGCAACCAGATATGGTAAAGCCCTGTGGTCACGTCGGGGAGAGCTACATCACTCATTTGTTGAACAACAGGCTCAGGCCATTCATCCTCATGTTTCTCTGCGAAGTGGAGTATGATGGAAATGGGGTCAGCCGTCTGGGGCGTTGCGGCACTATCTTTCAGGTGAAAATCATATTCAGTGAACCGCCCATCCTTCCTAAAGCCAACCCCACGCGTCAGCACAAGTCGGAGAGCTTCGAGCACGGTAGACTTACCGGCATTGTTTTCCCCAATGAGTACCGTTAACTCGTCAAGCGTCAGATGTAGTGAGCGGATGCCACGGAAATTTTTGATCTTTATATCTTGTAGTTTCATTCTAACATCTCAGGTCAATCATCAATTTAAAAAAGAGGAGTGTCTTCGTTATATAGTATTGTGATGAACCTCTGAGTTATCCCGTCGTATCTTTATGGACAGGAATGAATCCATATCGTCCTTCATTTGTTTTGGAAAACGCAATGAGGTTGAATCCTTCGGAGCCAATAAGATGTGCCGGCGGGTCTTCGTTTTCCAGGATGATGACTTGAACATCAGAAAACGACGAGGCAACGTCAGTGTAGAAAGAATCTTTCACATCAAGCGCCATGCTCGTGTCGCTGAGGTCTGGCTCCCTGTACACGACTAACGGGGAGTCTATCATGAGGAAGTTGGGATGTGGCATCTCTTTGTGCTTGCAATAGCTGAGAAGCCCCAACGAAAGCGCCGCATGTGTAATTGCTCGAACGCCTTTACCGTGGCTGGCGCGACGGCGGCCTGAAATCATAATGTCCCAATCAGCTTCGCTAAACGTAACTCGGCCGGTATTGGGGAAGTTCCAGGCTTTTAATCTCTTTTCGACCTCAAGGGAAAACTCTTCGATTCCCTTTGCAGGAAGAACGTTATCTCCAGATGCCTCAGCTTCTGATTTCTCTATTTGAGCAATCTCTTCAACCAAGCCTTTATATTCACGAAGACGATCTTGCAGCTCAATGGCCTTCTTGACCGAGTCCTTCTTTTCTTGACTTGCGCGGTACTCATTGAGCAGCCGCTTTAGCTGAGGCTTGAGGGTGCCTTGGATTTCCTTGCTGGCCGATTCCAGGTCGGATTCTAGAGAAGTTTTGAGCCCTCGCTTTTCTCTGATCTCTGCTTCCACATCAACCTGAGTTGTCTTCAAATCAGCTAGGAGCGAACGAAGTTTAACCGCTTCTGCCACACACGATTTGGACACTACTTCGGGATTGATCAAAGCGTCCTGATGTTCCGACTTGTGGTGCTCGGATGAAGAGCCACAGACCGAACAACGGTCTAAGTTCATTTCTGTGAGCCGCCTTCCGGTCTCAGCGATTGAGTCCAATCTGCGAAGATCAGAAATGTACTGCCTTTCCAGTACACTAAACCGGCTTCTCAGTTCAGAAAGAACACTCAGTCTGGATTCTGTTTGCCGTAAATACTCCCAAGAAGTGCTTCTGAGCTTTTCCATCTCAGTTACAGATTCTTGGGTTGTATCCAGAGCGTCAGAAGTAAGGTCATAGCTTTGCTCTAACCGTCCCATCTGGTCCAACAGTTCTTCGTAGCTTCCAACCACTTTTAAATCGTCATACTCTTCCGAAGTTTTATCTATGAGCCCTTGAAGAAGTTCATTTTTTGACTCGATTCGGACTCTGGAGACTTTGTCCGTACTTGCATCGACTACTGAAGAGTCGTCAACACCAGTTAGTAGCAGCCTGAATACAGAAAGCTCAGCCGTCTTTGAAGTCCGGTGACCTGTCAGCACCGGCGACGCCTCTTTAATAACCTGCTCTTCAGGAATTAGCGAAAGATGGATAAGGTTACGAAAGCTTAAAGATTGCGTAACTCCATCTGCGTTCTTTCTTATCCGTTTATTTTCAAGACTTGAAAGCTGCAACAAAAAATAGGATATGGAGTCTTGTTTGTCCTTACTGTGCTGCGCTTTGAGAACGATAGGTTCTTCTTCGTCAGGAGTGACTTCAATAGCACCACCACGAAGGCTGCGCTTTAATGTATAGTGCTTATTGTCGTGATATGTTGCTATCGTCAAAAGGATGGTGTCGTACGCTGCGGCTTCATCAATGTCTTTTGGCTTATCTTTCCCGCCAAGAACATAGTTTACACACTGCAAAATGAAGGTCTTGCCTGTGTCCGATGGTCCGCAAATGACATTCAGTCCTTTTTCAAACCGGACCTCTGCATCTTCGACATCTTTTCCGGTCAGCCTCAATTCGATTAACCGAAAGCCAGGATGGCTCATATCTCATCCTCCATCCACAGAACAGACTCCATTTCGAACTCTGCTCCCCATGCCCCAAGGTTTTCTTGCACCAGGGAGTTCAGCTCGTCATCACTTATTCTGTGAAAAGTATCGACCAGCCAACATGTTCGCTGTCTGAGGTCTGACACATATTCTGTTTCCAGCACGTCGAGAAATGCCCCGGTCCTTTCCGTGGCGGCATATGTGACACCGCTCATCTCGAATCGTTGTTCAGCCAAACCGCGCCCCATATAAAGCAGTAGGCCTTTTTGCAAAACATCCCGTCTCACAAGCAATTCGCCACTTCTATGAGGTGTCTTGGGGTGCAACCCTGCTGGTCCGCCTGAAATGTCGTCCGAATGAACTGAAAGATAATCGAAAATGATCAAGCGCTGAAGAGAATAGCCGCTCGGGTATGCGTCATTTAGAATAGAAATGGCCCTCAACCCAATCTCTATGGGGCCATTGAAAGGGGCGATGAAGCGGTTAGAATAGCCCATCATTTCTTTACCCACCGCACTTCATCTTTGTCATTGGCCAACTGGTGGCATATTCCGCCACGATCCCTGATGGTCAGTTTGCTAACCAGAGCATGTGACGTAATTTGTAGGCCACGAGCGGTTTTGACCACCGCCTGTAACCGTTTGTATCCGCTTGGGTGATCTTCACGGATGTCATCCTTGATTCCTTCATGCACTTCGTCCTGGAGCTTTTGGAACTCCCCAGGAGGCAAATAGTCCCTGGAGAAGGAACGCAAGGATTCGGCACTATAAAATTGAATACGTGAGTCAACGCAGTGCTCTTTCAAATCTTGTTCGGTCTCAATATCGGACAGGGCAGTGACATCCCTTTTGAGGTGATCGCCGTATGCATCCATGAGCTTGGAGATATAACCAAGCTCCTCGGTAACGGGCTTATCTGGAGGAGATGAAGCGTCTGGACGATCAGGAAGGCCACCACCGAAACGGCTAATGTGGTATCGCGTCGTTGCGTGCTGCTCGATTATTCGCAAGGGCGGGAGGTAGCCGATGATGCTAAAATCCAGTCCGTTAATATATCCAGTTATGGCGTCATCAAGCGGAACTTCGGTCTTCTTGGTGATTTTCTTTTTGCAGTATTGGTCCCACTTCTCCAAAAGCTGCTGCCGCAATCTATCCGGTCGGCGAAGTAGGTTGGCCAAGGTAGTGCCAGCCGCCTGGGGGGCGACGAAATAATATTTCCGAGGATAACTGAATTCGCCGGTATAGGTATAATAAACGAGTTTGCCGAGTTCGAGCCAAATATCAGTTGGCGTCAAAGGATGGTCATAATGCTTGCATTGGTAGTTGTCCCATACCTCCGAACCATCCTCAGAAGAGGCGAAAGCGATGACGTCCCTTCCCATGTCTCCCGCACCACCGCAACGTTCCACGAGTTCGTACTTGTCTCGCAGGGAGTCTGCCCATTCCAGAACAAAATCTTCCCATTCTGAATCACTAAAGAGCTTTATTCTGTCGATTGGGGGAATTAGTCGCCCTGTTGCAACGTCGCTTGCACTTGCTGCAATAGACTTTGGTTTGAGCATAGGGAAGGTTGACGTCATTGATCAACCTCCCAGCCAGGGTTTCCCTGCGGGCGTACTGATATATTCGCCGTCCCTTGTAAAATTGCTATCATTTCCGGCCTCCTGACAAATCGGCGATGGCCGCTTTCAGAACTTGCAGGCAGATTTCAGCCGTATGCTTATCGGGTTCGAATTTTGATGCGAGTTGTTGGTAAGGGTGGATGTAATTGCGGAAATCCCGCAACTCGTGGCTGAACTTTTTAACGTCTAGTTTCAGAAGCTTCAGCCCGTAGGCGACTTCGATAAACTGCGCCAGTGACCATTCGTGGAATTGCTTGACCGTGTTGTTTTTGTTTTTGTCCTTTGGTGCGCTGGTAGCTTGATTGAATTCCTTTGGCCTTTGCAAAGCGACACCCAGCAGGATGCCTTCCAAGATGCTCCCGCATAGAAAAATGGTCGCGAGTGGCGCGGCTTTCAGGCAGTGTTGCGCCTCGGTCAGGCGGCTCTCAAGCACCGGTATCAAGTTCGGGTCTATGGACAGATTTTTGATCGAGATGTTCTGATATTGTTGATGCAGGAATTCCTGCTCCGTGGGCACTTGTTCTACTTGTTTACCGGACAGCCGGGCAACAATATCCATCGCACGTTTGTATTGCGGTGAGTCAGCTGCCTTCTCAGTGTTTGAGGTAGTGTACCGCCATATCTCCAACAATCCGTTTAGAACCTTGCCGACCAATGCGTCCGGCTCAGTCTCCCAAAATGCCCGTAAACGTTTGGCCTTGGAGTCACCGTTGAAAGCGTATTTATCTGCGTAGATGTCGATCTTGGCGGTATCACGGAAGAAGTCCGCAAAGGTGTTGTTCGAGAAATCAAGGACATAGCCGCTCGCCATGCCGAAGAGGTCTTCAAAGACCCTTTTCTCGATCACCTTCAGGCTGCTCATACCGCCACCTCGCCATTCATGAGCCGGGGAAGAAGGAGGTCACGGGCTTTGGCTGCTTCAACTGATTGGAGCTGGAGGTCCAAGATTTGTTGAAAGACTGGGGAAACAAAATCGTCAAACTGTAGCCTGATGGACTTCTTAGGCACTAGAAATCGTTCTGCTGCAAGCACTTTAGCTGATAGGAAAGGAACAGCAGCACCGCTTGCATTACTATTGAAATCATAAGATGATAGAAGGATGTACAAAAACGATGTTGAAATCTTGTCCTTTGGGATCGCCCCCATCATGTTGTTGTCAATCAGAGTGTCGCGAGAGAGTGCTCGGATTCTATTCTTCCTGAGCGCTTCCCCAATTTTTGCAAACACTATCGTGCCGACAGGAAAAGGCTTTCCTTTGAATGCATAGCATTCATCGTTTGTAACCCAGTTGTCAGCGCCGGTTATATGTACAGAATTTCCAGCACCATTCATGTCCCGAACTTTGATGAATGGAAGATCTCCTTCGTCATTTCCTTGATATTTCGTCTTGAAGGAGCCGCCAGCTCTCAGCGTACATATACTTCCTAGCTCTTTCTTCTCCCACCCCTCCGGCACGCCATCCACAACATTGACGTGCTCATGACCGGGGAAGCGAAGCCGCACGAACCATTCCTTGTAGAGTAGCCGCGCCGACTCTTCGAGCAACTGGATGCGGCGGCGGTTGTTTTCGATGAGGTCGTCGTAGGAGGCAAGAATGGAGGAAATAGTTGCTTGCTCTTGTAAATCTTTTGTAACGAGTACCTTACGGGCGTGTAAATCATTTCGATTGACACCGGGTACAGCGGCTTTGTCGCTCTGTGTTCCACCTAAAATAGACTTCAAGAAATAGCTCACAAAGCGACGCTGATTTCCTTTGAAATCTTGAACGTATAATGCTGTGTTCAGCGGCCAGAACGGCTCATCAATGTAAAACACCTCACCAAGTGTGCCGTATCGTCCTGTTACAACTCCAGGGCCATCAACTTTTGCTTCATTGTGTGTTCCGGTAATTCCAGAAGAAGATACAATTGGAATACTTCCAGCTACTCTTGATCTCTCTGGGAGATCATACCCTCTTTTGAGGGTTATAAAGTCTCCTAGCTGTACAGTTGTCCAACTCATACTCCTAGCTCCTCAAAATTCTTCTTGATGGTCGCTGCGAGTTGTGCGGCCTCGGCGTTCAAATCCTCCAGCTCCACATGGATGTCCCGGAGGGCTTCTTCAAAATCGAAATCCTCGTCCACCTCTGCCGGGGCCACGCCGACATACCGTCCCGGCGTCAGACTCCAGTCGTTGGCCTTGATCTCGGCGCGGTCCACGAGCTTGACCAATCCCTCCACATCTCGGAGTTTTGCTTCAGGGAAACGTTCGGTCAGCCAGCGCGCATGCCGGTGGAAGTAGCGAACCAGCTTGAGTTGTTCCACGGCCAGTTGCCGCGCCTGATCCGCCGCTTTGCGGGCGCGGGTGATCTCCCGGCTGGCCCAGGCGTCATTGTCACGGGCCGCGCATTCGGTTTCACAGGTCTCGATGAGGCGGCAGGCCAGCTTGTAGAGCAGGTCTGTCTGCTTGACCAAATCCCGGCTTGTTTCGGCCATCGGCGCAAGGCGCTCAACGGCCTGCTTCAACTTGCCATTGCTGGTGTCCTGAGTCTTCCATGCTTCCACTTGTTCGTCGATGGCGGCTTTGAAGCCGTTCACATCGTCACGGAAGGCCGCCAATGCGGTCTCGTATTCCTTGAGCGGTTCAGCATGGGCGGCGTCCGCAGCAAGTGTCTTCACAAAGGGCTTAATGGCGGCAAGGAGCGCATCCAGGGACGCTGTAAATTCGGGAAGAGGTTCTATGGAATCGCCATTCTCTCCCTGACCGGTGAAGCAGCCTTCGGCCTCGCCAAGTAGCCGCTGGCAATACCCGGCGACCAAATCGAGGTATTTCTCTTCCTGCCCTCGATAGAGCCAGACAATGGCCAGGATGTTCTGCTCCTGCTCGGGGCTGAAGTCGTAAATCTTGCGCGTGACCTTGCGATAGATGTTCCGCGCGTCGATCATGAGCACCTTGTCCTTGTGCTCTTCCGGCTTGGCGCGGTTCAGGAACCACAGTTCGCACGGCACGGTGCGTGTGTAGAAAAAGTTCGAGCGGATCGCGACCATGGCGTCCACATCGCCGGTCTCCACGAGCTTCTGGCGGACCTTGGCTTCATCCCGGCCAGCACTGGAGGCCTGGGAGGACATGACAAAGCCAGCGCGTCCGGTCTCGTTCAGGTAGCTGTAGAAATAGCTGATCCAGATATAGTTGCCGTTGGAGACCTTGCCCTTCTTGTTCACTCCCGGCAGGCCGAACGGAATCCTTGGATCGATTTTGACCTTTTCCGCGTCTATCTCATCCACGTTGAAAGGCGGGTTGGCCATGACGTACTCGGTCTTGCCGAGCAGTTCGTGCGGGTCTTCGTAGTAGGTGATGGCCTTCTGGATGTCGCCTTCCAGGCCATGCACAGCCAAGTTCATCTTGGCCAGCCTGATGGTGGTGGCGTTCTTTTCCAGGCCCCGGAAGGTCAGTCTCTCGTTGGGGTTCTGGTGCTGCCGCTCAACCACGCGGGCGCTTTGCACGAACATGCCCCCGGAGCCGCAGGCGGGATCCAGGACGGTGCCGTGGCTAGGCTCCAGAATGTTGGCGATCAAGGACACAAGGGAAATGGGCGTGAAGAATTCACCGCCGTCGTGCGCCTTCTGGTCGGCGAACTGTGTCAGGAAATATTCGTAGATTCGGCCAAAGACATCGCCCTTCACCCGCTTTAACTCATCCGGGTTCAAGGTCCTCAGCAACTGCCCCAGGACCTTGTTGTCCAACTCCTGATATTCGTTCTTGGGCAGGACGCCGCGCAGGCTCTCGTAGTCGGATTCGATGGATTCCATGGCCTCGATGATGGCCTTGGCCCTGTCGTCGCTGTCCGTGAGCGCCACCAAAGTGTCGAACTGCGCCTTGGGCTGGAGGAAGATGGAGCTCTTTTGCGAGAAGTCTTCCTTGGTCAGCGGCCTGGTTTTGCCGCCACGAGAGGGCAGGTTCGCCACGATCTCATCTTTCACCATCAAGAACCGGCTGTAGGCATGTCGAAGAAAGATGAGGCCCATGACGGGCAGAAAGTATTCGTTGCTGGCGTAGTTCGAGTTGGCCCGCATGGTGTCGGCGGCGGTCCACAGCCTCTTTTCGATTGCCTCTATATGTTCTAGTTGCGCCATGTATAGTCACTCCAAAGCTTCGCTTAATGATCAAGGGCAGCCGGACAATTATTTTCGTTTCAATCTATTCTGGCAATGTATCTGGATATTTGTTTAAGCTCAAAATGAACCGAAATTTAAAGTGCATTTACTATTCGCACAACTGATATACCTAAATCTCTTTGATTACAAGCTGTTAATGCAGCAATTACCCCTCTTCAGGGGCGGTTAAACAGAAGACACAAAGGACAATCATCGCTTTGAAAATGCGACGAACCCGACATATGATATCTCCTGGTATGGTCTGTCGGTTTACTCCTGTCCGCAGCCCGCAAAGCAACGGCATGGCCGAGGCGTTCGTGAAAACCTTCAAACGCGATTACTTGTACGTCCTTGACCGCCCGGACGCGAGAATCGTCCTTGCTCAGCTTGCGGACTGGTTTGAGGACTACAACGAGGAACATCCCCACAAGGGCCTGCGGATGAAATCCGCCTAGAAAATTCATCCTCTCTTTGAAAACCGCTGAGTGTCCGGTTTAGCGGGGGGGCAACTCCAGTCAGAAATTACCATATAAAAGATCTATCTTCGGAGAATTTCAGAAGTGATCAGTATTACTATTTCTCAAAAACAGCCTTCAACACCCTAACTGCTGCAATTTTCTTTGCTCTATCAAGTCGTCTAAACAGCAACACAACTTCTTCTTCAAGTTCTTCTTCCCCCATGACGTATTCCCCAACCTCGATTAAATCCCAAAGCCTTACATCCAACGCAGTTGCCAAGCGCTCCAAACTTTGAAGCGTGGGATTTCCCCTCCCGCGTTCCAAGTCGCTTATGTGCTGAATGGACAGCTCTGCTCTCTCAGCCAACGCCTCCTGCGTGAATTTTGCTCGCTTTCTGAGTTGGCGCACGCGCTCTGCCAGGGCCTTTTGGATATCTTCCATGTTCTCCTCAGGTTCTGGGAACTTAGGAGGAGAGCTGGTTTTACCATCAAAAGCGGGCAACTACCAAATCGGAAGCTGCCCGCTTTCATTAGCAATTCTTATCCTAAATCGGGATTTGGGGAACTTCTCGCTCCTTTACCCCATGCAAGAGCTTGCTTTCTAGGGTTACCGTTGGTCAGCCCTCCAGGAGTCGACGCTGAAGCAATGTTTGCATGTCCCTGCGTCCGTCAGCGATCAGCATGACGTATACCCGCTCTCCCAGCACTTGGTAGATGATGCGGTACGGCTTGAAGAATACCTCTCGGTACTGCTTGATACCCAAGGAGGCAAGCTCTTTGGGATATGCGCCTCGTTCCGGCAACTGAGCCAGACTGAGGGAGGCTTTTTCAATCTGCTCCAGGACGTACTCGGCAGACTCTGGCGAATCATGGGCGGAAATGTAGCCGTGAAGGTCCTCCAGGTCGCGGGCCGCATCCTCGGTCAGCAGGACCTCGAAAGCCATCAGCGCTGCCCTGCCCGCTCGCGCAGGCGCTGGATCACTTCCCCAGCCGGTCTGACCTTACCCTCCTCGATCTGACGATTCCCAAGAGCAAGAATTTTGAGCAGTGCCAAGGTTTCTTGGGTCTGTTCGTAGCTGGCGACATCCTGGATCACCGCCTTGGCCTCGCCATTCTGGGTTATGACAAGTGGCTGACCCTGTTCCGGCAGGCCGCGAATTATCTCGGCGGCATGGGCCTTAAGGTAGCTGATCGGCTTGATTTGACTTGAAAACTTCATGGAAAAACCTCGCTTGCTTGTTCGTGACTAAATATAGTCCTCAAACGAGTCCGCTGCAAGACCAAAGCATTCCAGGGGGGTGATTCTGCCGCTATTGCTGTCGTTAGATCAAATTTTGTCCTTCCTCGTGGCGAATGAAATCACTTGCGCATGGGATTCGTCCTTCTCTTGGCCCCTGGCTTCCATTGCCCTGACCGCCGCTTCCAGTTGTCCATCCGAAACGTGGGCGTAGCGGGTAGTAACTGTCGGAGTTGAGTGCCCAAGGAGTCTTTGGCAAGTATAGAGGTCGCAGCCCGCTTCTATGAGCCAAGACGCAGCCGTGTGCCTCAACCCGTGGAAGCTGAAGCGCATCTTTGGATCAGTAACCCCGCGATTAATACCCACAGCTTCCAAGGCTCGCGCGAATGTGGAAGGCACTTGCTCGATGCGCTCTCCGGTACTGCTCTTGAAGAGCAGATCCGAAGGCTCACCTCGCTCCAAGCCAGATAAGTAAGTTTTCAGTTCCATGGTCATGGGAACTGATCGATCCCTTCCGCCCTTGGTCCGGAGGATGTGCAGCCGCCCTCCGGCGAGATCTACGCAGCCCCATGACAGGCTGGCGACCTCGGAGAAGCGCATGCCTGTGTGCAGGGAAACCAAAGCCAGTCCGTAGGTCGTGGGACTCCTACGAAGAAGCTCATCAAGGAGAAGACGGGCCTCTTCCCGAGACAGGTAGCGACGTCGCTCATTGTCCACGCGAGGCAAAGCCACGCCTTTCACGGGGTTGAGTCCCGACACCAGACCGGCGATTTGTGCGGCATTCCAAGCTCGACGAAAGGTCGCCATGACATATTGGACCGTGCGCGGCTTTTTACCTTTCTTCAACATGGAGGAACGCAGCCCCTCTAGATGGAAGGGTTTGACATCCTTCATGGGTAGGCGGCCAAGGCAGGGCTCAATCCAGTTGGTAAAGTGCTCCTGTTGCTTGCGGTGCGACTCGGCCTTGATCGTGTCGCCGGACGAAGGCAGGAAGTCACTCTCGAACCACTCCTTGACGGTAACCCGCTCACGCTCCTGGAGAACCTTGTTGCGCTCCTCTTCCTCACGCTTAGCTTCGGCAGCAGCACGTTGATCCGCAAGGCGGGCAAATCCCTCGCCCGTACGTGCCCCAGCCCTGAGGCGTTCCAGTACCAAGCCGGCCCTGGCCTCGGTCCAGCCTTCCGAAGCCCATCCTAACCCCTCCTCCTCACGCACACCTCCTTTCTGATAGCGCAGGGTGAAATATTTATCCGGCTGCACGCCATGCTTGCGTGTGGGGTGTAGTCGCCAACGCAATCCCTTGAACTTGGTCGAGGTAATCCACTTCGCCATGAAGAAGCCTCCAGCGGCACCGATTTTTGTCCCCACCCTGTCCCCACTTTTTGAGGGAAAGGATGGGTAAATTCGTGACGGTTCGGGAGACATGAGTAGGCCAGAAAGTGGCTTGTAGCAAGGAAAATTTAGCCAAATCGGGCATCTTAGGGATGACGCGGGAAGGTTCATTTTGAGGGACTGAAAATCCCCGTGTCCGCAGTTCAAATCTGTGTCGCGGCACCACAAGAATTCAAGGGCCTACGGTGAAAACCATAGGCCCTTTTTCTTGTTCCTAAATTGGCAGGTTTACACTCAGGACAAATCGCCTATGCTCAAGGGTGTCAGGAGCTTCAGGAGAAGCTGCCAAGGCGTGCCTTGGCTGGTCATGCGCTATTTCGAAGGCGAGGCGGTTCCGCATGCGGACTGACTTGAAAATCAGTGTTCCGAGCAAGTATGGGAAGCGCTCCTGTGTTCAGGTGGATGAACGCACACGCGTGGAGTCGCCGGCGCGGATGCAGCTTCAACGGATGCAAAATGGCCAAGGCCGCTCACAATAACAAGGTCCAGAACCACCGTTGCGCTTCCAGGGGTTCGGAATGCGGCGTAGACCTGGACAGCAAAGTCCGCTTCCTCCGTTCTCCAGACGCTTATGACCCACGCCCCGTGGGGGTCAGCGTGGTGGAGACCCATATGGCCTTGGTCTTCCTCACGGACCGCGAGGTCTACAAGCTCAAGAAGCCGGTCAAATATCCTTTCCTGAATTTCAGCACGCTTGATGCGCGCGAGGCTGATTGCCGCGATGAGGTTCGCCTCAACCGTCGCCTATCGCCGGACGTATATCTGGGGGTCGTCGCTTTGACCTTGGAGCCGTCAGGCCGGCTTGCCTTGGCCGGCACCGGCGATGTCGTGGATTGGCTCGTGCGCATGCGCCGGCTACCCGCGGAGAAGATGCTGGATCATATCATCGTCCATGGCCTGCTGACGCCGCAAGACATCGAGCGCGTGGGCACGCTGCTGGCCGATTTCTATGCAGGCCTTGAGCCTGTGAGTCTGGATGCGGATACGTACTTCGAGCGGTTTCGCTCCCAGCAGGGCTTGAACGTGGAGTTGTTCCGGCGCTTTGGCAACATCTTTGATGGGGCTCGGCTGCATGAGATCACAACGACAATCGAGACTTTTCTGGAGCGCAAGCAGGAAAAGCTTAAGGAGCGTGTCCGGCAGGGGCGAATCGTTGATGGCCACGGGGACCTGAAACCCGAGCATATCTGCTTGATAGAACCGCCAGCGGTCATTGACTGCCTGGAGTTCAACCGCTTTCTTCGCCTTGTCGACCCCTGCGACGATATCGCCTATCTCGGTCTGGAATGCTCGCTGCTTGGAGCAAGTTGGATAGGCAGGACCTTGCGACAGAAAGTTGAAGACAAGCTTGCGGACCATCCGGGCGAAGATCTCATCGCATTCTATACGATGTTCCACGCCTGCCTGAGAGCGCGGCTTGCACTTGCGCATCTGACCGAACCCCAGCCTCGCTCTCCGGAGCACTGGCCAAAGCTCGCAAGACGCTACCTGGAGGCGGCGGAGAAAGCCTGCAATGGGCTTACCCTTCCGTGAGTTCCGCCATGGAGCCGTCGTCGTGCAGTCTGCTGATCGCCTTCGCGAACAGCGGGGCAGCACTGAGCACCTCAACCCGCTCGCGGGCTGCGGCATCCAGGCGAAATGGGGGAACCGTATCGGTGATCACCACCCGACCCAGACTAGAGCTGAGCATGGCGGTGCTGGCGTCCTCGACGAAAAGGCCGTGGGCGGCATAGGCGACCACACTCGCGGCGCCATGTTCAAGACAGATTTCAGCGGCCCGGATCATTGTTCCGCCGGTGCTGATGAGATCATCGAGGATGAGCACGGTAGCCCCGCTCACCTCGCCAGCCAAATGCGTTCCCGAGACAATGCCTGCGCTGCGGCGCTTCGCCAGGTAGGCAGAGCCTATATCTCTGCGCAGGCGATTTTCCAAAGTTTCGCGGAAGAGTTGAGAGCGTTTAACTCCGCCAGGATCTGGCGAGACAACTACAATATGCGCTTGGCCCATGGTGTCCTGCACATGAGCGGCAAACAGGCTTCTGGTATCCAGATGCAGCGCCTGGATGCGGAATGCGTTCTGGAAAGCGACAATATTGTGGACCTCAAGTGTGACGATTCTATCTATGCCTACCGATTCAAGGACCAGAGCCATGTACTTGCTTGTCACTGGGTCCCGCGCCTTGGTCTGACGATCCTTGCGTGCATAGGCAAGGTATGGGACCAGGGCAGTGATTCTTGCCGCGCCGCTCTCCCGCAGAGCTCCGGCAAAGAATAGGAGGCGGCAGAGCTTGTCATTGGCGCTCTGCTCAGGGCCTCCATGCAGGCTTTGCAGCACGTATACGTCTTGACCACGGACACTCACCAGCGGCCTGGCTTTGTGCTCGCCATCTTCAAAATCACGCTCCTCATGAGGAGCGAGCTTGATCCCAAGCGCTTCGGCGACCTGTCCCCCAAAGCTACCGGTGGCGTTAAGGGCAAACACTTTCATTGCATTCATGCATACCACTCGAGGATGTCGTGATATTTCCCATTTTCTATTCTCTTGTCCCGACCCAGGCAAAGCACAACCAGCTTTCCATGAGGCCCCCCAAAAGAGCGCATCACACCGACCAACTATAATAAAGAATATGATGAACCGGCTGATTCTTGCCTCTTTTTAAATAAAGCCTTCGAGCGCATGTCGCTTTGCCATTTGTGAATGGTCTACCAGCATGAAACGCCACGCCCGAATCTGGAGACCACCTCGAGAATTGTGAGCTCCAAGAAAATCAGTCAGTTCGTCCGCACTTCGGCCACTTACCCCGCCTACAAGGAGCATCCATGCCGCATCGTGTTCGCCTTGATCAGCATCTCCAACCCTTTCCTTAGATTCCCGTATGAAATCCTGCATGGGCTCCATGTATAAGGCAGGCAATGGCTTTGGTTGAAAATCCATTTCTTCCAGTTTCAATACATTGTTGGTAAGTAAGGGTGATGCATAGCTCGGGGTAATGGCTACGAATCCGTAAGCCCAGTGGTGTCCTGTCCGGCACCCCATCTCCAAATATTCCTCGCAGATCTGGAGGCATTTGCGGACTCTTTTCCACTAGCCAGCGGAAGGGAGTGCCAACGCCGCGCCATACGCGCATTTCGATCATGTTCACTTTTGATCCTGCCACAAGGAAGTAGGCTGCAGGCATGAAAAAGGCGTTCAATACGCGGAATCGGTTGCTCTTTGTTCTCGCGCTTATCCTGGCCATTTCGTTTGTCGGCATCAGCGTCCTGAATTACAAGATCACCAAGGCCTCCGTGCAGCATGAGATCATACAGAACGATCTGCCCCTGACCCGCGACAATATCTATTCCGAACTGTCGTCGGTGCTTACGCGCCCCATTACCGTCTCCACCAGCATGGGCTCGGATTCCTTCCTCAAGGATTGGGCACTGAATGACGAGCGGGATCTCGACAAGATCACACGTTATCTCGGACAATTACGGGATCGTTACGATTATTTCTCCACGTTCTTCGTTTCCGCCAAGACCCGTCGCTACTACCACTTCAAGGGGTTCCATAAAGAAATTTCGCGCTACGATGCCCATGATGTCTGGTTCTACCGTTTCATCGTCTCCGGCAAGGAGTACGATCTCGACGTGGATACGGACGAAGCGTCCGATAACGTGCTCACCGTTTTCGTGAATTGCAGATTGGTGGACAGTACCGGCGAGTTGCTGGGAGTGACCGGCGTCGGGTTGCAGGTCGATTCCGTGGCTCGGCTCATCATGGACTATCAGGAGAAGTACGACCGTTCCATCTATCTCGTGGATGCTTACGGCATCGTGCAAGTACACTCGGACAAGCAGCTGATCGACAAGGCGAATATCCGGGACATGGAAGGAATATCTTCCCTGGCTAAGGCCATCTTGAAGACCAGGGTCGAGCCTCAAAACTTTCAGTTCACGCGTAGAGGGAAAAACATATTCCTTACCGTGCGTTATGTGCCTGAGTTGGACTGGATCATCTTCGTCGAGCAGGACGAGGGCAAGGCGCTTGCCGCGGCTCGCAGGAACTTCATACATACTATCCTCATAGGCATTGGTTCTTCGGTAGTCATCATCGCCCTGACCCTGACGACCATCAATGTCTACCAGCGTCGCGTTGAGGCGCTAGCCACCACGGACGAGTTGACGGGCGCGGCCAACCGCCGGCGTCTGGAGTTTGTCTTCCAGAACGCCGTCTACACCCATGAACGCTACAATCGCCCTCTCAGCTTGGTTCTTTTGGACCTGGACAAATTCAAACCAGTGAACGACCAGCTCGGACACCTGGCTGGCGATCAGCTCTTGATCCGCATCACGCGCATCATTTCTTCCGCCATCAGGCCTACGGACTTGCTGGCGCGTTGGGGCGGAGACGAATTTGTTGTCCTGACCGAAAGCACCCTCGCGGATGCCATGGGCATCACCGAGCGCATCCGTGCGATTATGTTCGAGGCTGATTTGGCTGGGCCAGAGGCGATAAAGGATGACCCCAGACGTAAAGTCACGCTTTGCTGCGGCCTGACGGAGTATTCCGCCGGAGACAGCCTTGACGCCATGGTCCTGCGCGCCGACGCGGCCATGTACGCGGGCAAGGCACGGGGCGGCAATATCGCGCTCAAGGACGTGAACTGAAAGCTGGCCGAGGGGGTATTGGGCGGTCCTATTGCGTTTGCCTGTGCCTGCCGTTAAGAGTCACAGCGTGAAATTCAGGCAGGACTCTCCGGCAGTGATTAGCTTTGGGAATTCCTGAGAACCTCGGCACAGCGCTTCGAGGCGGCTGACCGTAGGCACTGGCAGTCCCAAGCCCTTGTTGAGCTTGCGCCGATGATACGCGAACGCATGCGTGCCTTGCCTGGAATTCAAGGCTCGAAACGTCTGAATGGCTTGAATACTCCGTAAAACAGCCGTAAAGTTTTTCAAGACACCCTCGGACCGTGCGCCGTGCGAGACAGCCCGGCAAACCGAGTGAAGATACTCCCGGCAGGTTCCATTCTGCTGGCAAGTTGAGTTTCGTTGAACTCTGGAGCCTTCAGGCCATTATCATTGTGGCATTTGCACAAGGCCGGCATAATCACTCAAAAAAGGCTTACCTGCATGCACCTGCGTAAACGGATTCTCATAACGGGCGGTTCCGGCTTTCTCGGCTCGCACCTCTGCGAGCGCCTGTTGAGCGAGGGCCACGAAGTCGTCTGCGTGGACAACTTCTTCTGCTCGAGCAAGTCGAACATAGCTCACCTTCTGGGCAACCCATATTTTGAACTCATCCGTCATGACGTGACCTTCCCGCTCTACATCGAGGTGGACGAGATCTACAATCTGGCCTGTCCAGCCTCGCCCATCCACTACCAGACCGATCCAGTGCAGACGACCAAGACCTCGGTGCACGGAGCCATCAACATGCTCGGTCTGGCCAAACGCACCAGAGCCAAGATATTCCAGGCCTCCACTTCCGAGGTTTACGGCGATCCGAAGATTCACCCCCAGGAGGAATCCTACTGGGGCAACGTGAACCCCATCGGCCGGCGCGCTTGCTACGACGAGGGCAAGCGCTGCGCCGAGACGCTCTTCTTCGACTACCACCGCCAGCACAAGCTGCGCATCAAGGTGGCCCGGATCTTCAACACATACGGGCCGCGCATGCACCCCAACGATGGACGGGTGGTCTCTAACTTCATCGTGCAGGCCCTCAAGGGCGAGCCCCTGACGGTCTACGGCGACGGATCTCAGACGCGCTCCTTCTGCTTTGTTTCCGACCTCATCGAGGCCTTCGTGCGTTTCATGAACACGCCCGACGAAGTCACCGGCCCCGTCAACCTAGGCAACCCCGGCGAGTTCACCATCCTGGAACTCGCCGAGCAGGTCATCCGCATGACCGGCTCCAAATCCAAGATCGATTTCCGGCCTCTGCCCACGGACGACCCGACCCAACGCAAGCCCAACATCACCAAGGCCAGAGAGGTCCTAGGCTGGGAGCCCAAGATCCCCCTGCACGACGGTCTCGCCCGAACCATCGTCTACTTCGAGGAGATCGTCCGCAATGGGTTCTAAGGCCTGCGTGCTGGTCGTCGGAGGCGCGGGATATATCGGCTCGCACGCCTGCAAGGAACTGCACCGGCGGGGCTACGACGTGGTCGTGCTGGATAATCTCGTCTACGGCCACCGTGAGTTCGCAAAATGGGGTGAATTCGTGCTCGGCGATATCGCCGATCCGCTTCAGTTGAAGCTCGTCTTCAAGACCTACCCCATCAAGGCGGTCATGCATTTCGCCGCCTTCGCCTATGTCGGCGAATCGGTCACCGACCCGCAGAAATACTATCTCAACAATGTGGCCTATACCCTGAATCTCCTGCAGACCATGCGCGAAGCCGGGGTCGACAAGCTCATATTCTCCTCCACCTGTGCGACGTACGGCAATCCGCAGGCCATTCCCATCCCCGAGGACCACCCGCAGGCGCCCATCAATCCCTATGGCCGGGGCAAGCTCATGGTGGAGAACATCCTGGCCGATTATGCCCAGGCCTATGGCTTCAAGTACGTGAGCCTGCGCTACTTCAACGCCGCCGGCGCGGACCCCGAGGCCGAAGTCGGCGAATGGCATGACCCGGAAACGCACCTGATCCCACTGGTGCTCAGGGCGGCCCTGGAGCCGGATAAGCCCATTAAGATATTCGGCACGGATTACGATACGCCGGACGGCACGTGCATACGCGACTACATCCACGTCACTGACCTGGCGGATGCCCATATCCTGGCCCTGGAATACCTGCTCGCCGGAGAAAAGGGCGGCGTATTCAATCTCGGTAATGAGCAGGGTTACTCCGTGCGGGAGATCATCGAGACGGCTCGCCAGGTGACGGGCAGAGCTATCCCGGTCATCGAGGACAAGCGCAGGCCCGGCGATCCCGCGCGGCTCGTCGGCAGCTCCGCGCGCATCAAGTCGGAATTCGGGTGGAAGCCTCAGAACATCGAGATAGAACGCATCCTTTCGACTGCTTGGAAGTGGCATTCCAGAGCCTGATCACATACGCTTCCCGGCCAACCTGAGCGGTCCGTAAAGGCCGGAGACATGGACAGCACGCTCAAACAAGACGAGCGTAGTTGGGTCAAGCCAAAAGACGGCGAGATGCGGTCAGGAAAACGCAAAGCGATAATGCATAAAAGCCCGGCAGGAAATCCTGCCGGGCTTTTTTCTCGTTCATGGCTTCGGTCATCAGCCTTGCGAACTGCTTTGGTTGTGGGCCTTCCAGCTTCGGTGGACGGCTTGCCCGGGATTCTGGATCCTATCTGCTGCCGGGATTGCGCTTGCCGCTCAGACTTTCGATGGCTATGCGCACGACCATCGTGCCTGCCACGGCCGCGGCCGGCAGCTCATGCGGCCCAGGCGCGTAGTGTTCCATGAACTTTGTCAGAGCCATGGCTTTGTCCTCACCCTTCTCGATGACCTCGGCCCGGCCCTCGCCGCATAGACTCACATAATAAGTGGTCCATTCGCAGCCGTCGCCTGCGGCCTTCAACTCTTCCGAGAGTAGGATGCTGAACGCCACGCGCGGGTTGGAGCGCAGGATGTCGGCCTTGCGCCCCTTGGACGCCCCGTGGACGTACAGCGCGCCGTCGGCATAGCCGTAGTTCACCGGCAGCACATAGGGGCTGCCCACTTCGGACGAATCTTGTCCGGATTGCCCGCACATGGCCAAGTGGCAAACGCGGCCTTGGCGCAAAAGAGATTCCAGCTCGGCCTTATCGGTGATCTCACGGTCCTTGCGTCGCATGGCTTACCTGAAAAACCTGTCGCACAGACTGCGGCACAGGCGGTTGAGGGTTGGCAGATGCTCGTCAGCCAAATTAAGAATGGTTGGTGCGTCCTGCACCGTGGCCTTCGGGACAAGAGAGCCACCGAGATCGGCGACTAGGCGCTCCAGGCTTGTCCTGGTTGCCTCCAGGTGGAACTGCAGGCCCAAAACCTGTTCGCCCAGGGCGAAAGCCTGGGCGCATGTCCCGCTTTCGGCCAGAAGCACGGCATGGCGGGGCAACTCGAAAGCGTCATAGTGCCACTGAAGGGCGATGAACTCCGGCGGGAAATCGGCAAGATAACGCGTGCACGAGGCGTAGGGCGTCAGTTGCACGGTCTGCCAGCCCACTTCTGGCAACGGCGAGCGTCCAACCCACGCTCCCAGGGCCTGGGCCAGAATCTGCGCCCCAAAGCAGAGACCCAACACGTGCCGTCCCTGGGCCACGGCCTTGGAGATGTGTTCTTTCTCGGCCTTGAGCCAGGGGTATTTGAAATCATCGTTCACACTCATGGGGCCGCCCATGAGGACCAGAGCATCGTACTCGCGCGACGAAGGCAGGGCCTCTCCTTCGTGCAGCTTCGTGCGTGAGATGTCGAAGCCCTTCTCGACGGCCCACTGCTCAATGTACGCTCCGCCGCCGTAGGGAGCGTGCTCAAGGAAATGCATGCGCATGCTCTACTCCTGTTGGGCAAGGACATGAAAAAACGCAGGCGACGGCAAGGCATGCGCCGACCGCGCCTGGACTCGGCTATACGCACATGTAGGAAAGAAGAGAAGGCATGCAGCCCGCAAGGACGGGCTAAATGTCGAACTTTATGGGCTGTCCACTCCCCCCCTGTCCGCCTGCGGCCTGCCCATCGGCTCCGCGGCCGAATACGCGCGGCTTAGCCTGCTTCATGACCTCCATGGCCTCCTGGGAATAGGGATTGAGCTCCAGGACCTGCTGCGCCGCGTCAAAGGCCTCGTCCCACTTGCGCAGCTTGACGGCCAGTTGGGCCATGCGCAGGTAGATGCGCTCGTTGCCGCCAAAGTTCTTGAAGGCTTCCTTGACGTAGTGCTCGGCCTTTTCCAACTCGCCGAGGGACTCCTGCACGTTGATCATATATGAATAGGGCCGTGGATCGCGGTTGTCCTGGCGGATGGCTGCTTCGAAAAACTCCAGGGCTTCCGGGGCCAGGCCGGCCTTGAAAAGGCGCTGGCCGATATCCTGGTTGATGCCGGGCTCGTCGGCGAAGAGCTCCTGAGTCCTACGCAAAACCTTGCGTGCCTCGATAAAATTTTTTTCATCCAGAAGCTTTTGGCCTTGAAGCATATAGCGGTCTATCTCGTTCTTACGCTTGCGGAACTTATCGATCTCCGCCTTTTCAATGGCTTCGCTTATGGTCTTTAGCACCTTGGTCAGGATGCCGTGTAGAGTCTTCTCCTGACCTTTTTTGTAAGATAAGCCTTTTGGAAATATATTGCGCATCTCGTCCATGGAAGCGAGCGTTCGTAGAACCTCACCCAACAGGATTTCCAGCTCGAATCTCTCCCGTCCGAAAATGCTGTTGGACTTCATAAGCAATTCGAGTGCATCCACTATACACTGCATTGTGCGGATGGCCTCGAACTTGTTGACATACGCCTTGGCGCGGTTGATATGTCGAATTACTTCCTTGAACTCTTCGCTCATGTTCTACTCCGTGCAATGCCCAATGATATGCTCTCCGCTAAACCATGGTAGAATCATTTCCAACGTCGGGCATGACATTGTCGAATGACTCCCTTGCTACACGCATATGCATAATGCGTGCTCAGGCTTGCGCTCATGTCGTTTCTGGAATGGATTTTCTTAGACCTGATTCCATGCGCCATGTCAATCCGTCCGCCAGGGAACCCCAACGAGTGAGGCTTGCCCGTGGACACCATCGCCAACTATGATAATTTGGTGGGCTAGGCATTTAAGCATTTAAATACGTATTAGGAGGTTACGGGTATGCCCAAAGTACGTATCTACGGCAAGTCCGGTTGACCCTACACCGATCAGGCCAGGTCGGCCTATGGCGGTAAAGCCGAGTACGTAGACGTGCAACAGGATCAGGCCAAACTCGACGAAATGCTCAAGTTTTCGGCCGGACAGCGCCGGGTGCCTATCATCTTGGAGGACGGGAAGATCAGCATCGGCTACGCGGGCGGCTCGTGAGGCATTTAGCCGCTCGCGTGCCGGGCGACAAAATGACGGCCGCCCCTTCACGGGGTGGCCGCTCTTATCCGCGCATGTCCTAGGCTGTTGCTTCCAAGGCGTGGAGAGGATACAAGTCTTTCGTCCTTGGATTTACTCAGCCGTAAGGAGAATCCATGCCCCTTGAAAGGGCGCTGCCCCAAGGCCGCTCCTGTCGCATCCAACGCGCGGCCCTCTTCGCCGCTCTGCTGGCGGCGCTGGAAGGCACACCGGCGTCTGCGCACGCCGCCGCCCTGGACCGCCTTGAACGCGTAATGAACACGCCTTACGACGACCTGCCCGAAAAGTTTGCCAGCCTACGCCAGCCCCAGGCCAGCCTCGAGGATCGGCTCTACGGAGCCATGCTTCTGTACCTGAGCCTCAGCGAACCCCTGGCTTGGCGTGCCGCCGTATGGGTAGGCCCCGACCTAGGGGGCGACGACATGCAGGAATGCCTGCGCGTGACCGGTGAACTGGCCAAGCCCGAGGCCGTGGCGGCACTAACCGAGGAGCTGTCCCTGGTAGTAACCGGACTGGTCCCAGAAGCCCAAGTACATGGCACGGTTCGGGGCGAACAGGCCAAGTTCATCGTGCAATCCTGATACAATCCGAAAACCTGATCCCGAGGCAAGGCCTCTGGCCCGTGCCCATAGAGCGGAGGATTTCACCAATGCATCTGCGTCTTCTGGCCATTATGACCTTGGCTTTGCTTATCTTCCCGGCAAATCTGTCCGCCCAGCAGCCCCAGCAGTTCGCCGTGGCCATCTTCGGCGTGCACGGCCCGGACAAGTACGCCTATCTCGGCCCCGGCATCCAGTCCATGCTCGTTTCCCGACTAACATGGGCAGGCAAATTGGAGCCCATGGATTCGGCGAAGCTCAAGCGTTCCCTCCCCTTGGCCGTGGCCTCGGCCGATCAAGCCGAACAGGCTCTGAAGTCCCTGGATATCGATTATCTGGTCTGGGGCAGCACGACCATATTGGGCGACAACGCCAGCCTGGACGTCAATGTCGCGGGCAAGGATGGCCGCACCCTGACCAGGCAGGGCAGCATGCCGCTGAGCGAACTCATTCCCGGCCTGGAAGCCATGGCCCGCGAGATCAACAGTTCTCTTTTCGAACGCCCCGCGGAGGCAACTGCCCAGAGCGAGGGTAAAACCGCCGCAAGCCCCATTGCTGGCGGGCAGAGCGCTCAGGACAAAGCCAACCCGCTCTTCCAGTACGAATCCACCAGTGACCAAGGCGGCGTCTGGCGCAGCCGTAGCTATCCGTTCACCGCTGAGTTCATGGATGTAGGCGACGTGGACGGCGATGGCCGCAAGGAAGTGGTCCTAGCCGAGCAGAGCCGGGCGCACCTCTTGCGCATTGAGGAAGGCGAGCTGAAACCCGTGGTGAGCTTTGCGCTTCCCAAGCGCTCCCTGATGCTGGCCATGAACTTGTTCGACATCGACGGAGACGGCAAGGAAGAGCTCGTATTCTCGGGCTGGCGCGATGAACGTCCCTTGTCCTTCGTAGTCGGCTGGCGAGATGGCAAACTGGTTATTGTAAGGGACAACATCAAGCTGCACCTGAATGTCATGCGTTTCCCCCCGCTGTACCGCAAGGTGCTCGTTTGCCAGGATCAAGGTACCAATGATCTCTTCGACCGCGCCGGAGTGCGCCAGGTCAGCCTGGAAGGCCCTGAGCCGCGCGTGGGCGTCAAGCTGCTCACGCCCACGAAAGGCAACCTCTTCAACATGGCCTATCTGCCCATGGGAGCGGACTATAAAATTGCGGTCATTGATGATGACGAGCATCTGCGCACCTTCAATTCCACGGGCAGCTTGCAATCCAAGGGCGAGGAAGAATACAACGGCACCAGCGTCAGTCTGGAGTTCGACAAGATGGCCGTGCCGGGAATGGGCCGCACACAGGAACGCAACCGAGAACAGTGGTTTTATTTCATACCCATGCCCATGGCCACTGTGGATTCCGACGGCAATGGCGAGCATGAACTGCTGGTCAATCTGAACATCTCGGTTGCGGCACAATTCTTCGAGCGTTACCGGGCTTTCTCCCAGGGAGAGATCCACGCCCTGCGCTGGGATGGCGTGGGCATGACGACCTTGTGGAAGACACCCAGGATCAAAGGCACGGTCATGGCTTACCGCATGGCCGATGCCCATAATAACGGCAAGCAGAACCTGTGCGTGCTGGTGACCACCACGCCCGGCCTGGGCAGTGCGCGCAGCCTGCTCATTATTTACGATATGGCCAACTAGCGAAATTTCGGGCCCGGCCATGCCGGGCCCGAACCATACCCCAGCCGTGCTGCTGCTCTATTTCGCCCAGATCATAAATTCCGGCTTGGCCTTGGGTTCCGTCTACGGGCTCATGGCCATCGGCTTCGCACTCATTTACAACTCCAGCCGACTCATCAACTTCGCCCAGGGCGAGTTGCTTCTCCTGGGCGGACTGGGCCTCTTCAGTCTAACCCAGGCCATGGAGCTGAATCCTTTTCTGGCTTTGGCGGCAGCCTCCATATGGGGTTTCCTGTTGGGCCATTTCCTGTACGCCACCACCCTGGGCTTGGCCATGTCACAAAGCCCTCTGCGGCAACTCATGCTCACCGTGGCCGCCAGCCTGGTCTGGCAGGGCTTGGCAATCCTTGTCTGGGGCAAGAAGCCTCTTCTGCTCGCTCAGCTCCTGCCCATGCCCGAGGTACGACTCGGCTCGCTGTATTTCGGCAGGGATACTGTCACTGCCATGGTCCTGGCCTTGGCCAGCGGCGCGGCCCTGTCCTTTTTTCTACGCCACACCCGCCGCGGAAGGGCCATCCGTGCCGTGTCCATGAATCCCTTGGCCGCGCGGCTCCAGGGCATCAACCCCAAGGCCAGCCACGCGTTGGCCTTCGCCCTGGCCGGCGTGCTGGCCTGCATGGCCGGCATGGCCGTAGGGCCCCAGACCATGCTGCGCTATGACATGGGCTTGGGCCTGGGCCTCAAGGGCTTCGTGGCTGCGACCATCGGCGGCTACTCATCCCTGTCGCGGGTTTTCCTGGGCGGTCTGGGCCTGGGCCTGCTGGAAGCCGCCCTGGTGCTGCTCGTCTCGGCCGAACTCAAGGAGGCCTTGAGCTTCAGCCTGCTCATCGGTCTCATGCTGCTCATGCCCATGACCAGCCACGAGGAACGCGCCTGATCATGCCCGCCCAACCCCAAGCCATTAAACGAGCCGCTTCCCTGGGATTGAAGCATTGCGCGCTGCTCGTGCTGACCCTGGCCGTCCTGGGACCATTCGTGCCCGATTACGAACTCCTGGGTCTCAATCAGCACCTTCTGCTGGCCCTGAACGTACTGGCGCTTAATTTCTGCTTGGGGCTGGGCGGACAGGCGTCTCTGGCTCAAGGCGCCTTCTGTGGGCTGGGTGCCTATTTTTCGGTTTTGGCGCATCAGGCTTGGCCGGAGGCCTCGCCTCTCATCCTTGCCTGTGTGGCTCTATCGGCCTGGGGAATCGGTTTTGGCTTGAGCTATCCCATGGAGAAACTTGGCGAAGGTTTTCTGGCCATGGCTACCCTGGGCCTCTCGCTCATTTTCACCAATCTGGCCGTAAGCCTGTCCTCCATCACCGGTGGTCCCGACGGCATGCTCGTGACCACGCCGCTATCCATACTCGGCCTGAATCTGCGCGGAGACATCGCGCACTACTACGTATTCCTGGCCCTGCTCGCCGGGGGGCTGTACCTCTTTCTGGCCCTGCGCCACAGCCGCCTTGGGCGCGCCCTGCTGGCCTGCAAGTCCGATCCCATGGCCGCGGCGGCCTGCGGCATTCGCCGCCCAGCTGTACGCTCCCTGTCCTTTGGCCTTGGAGCGGCTCTGTCAGCCTTGGCTGGCGCCGTGTACGCGCCCTACGGCGGCTTTATCTCACCCGGCGAATTCGACCTGGAGCTGTCCCTCAAGACCCTGCTCTACCTCGTTATCGGCGGGCCTGGAAATCCGGTACGCCCAATCCTGGCCGTACTCGGGCTTGAATCGCTCCTGAGCCACGCTCATTTCCTGGGTGATACGCGCACGCTGTTCCACGGCCTGCTCCTAGGCGCGGCTCTGCTTGCTCCCGTGGCCTGGAAACGCTTGCGTAAGAAATGATCCGAATCGCTCTAACCTGACCTGCTGCCAGCCTGCCTTTCCGTAGACAGATGCAGGCCAGTGCAGATAGGGCACCTGTCATGCTGACCTAACAACGCATCGCCCTCTCACAGCAGGCCTTAGTTTCAGGCCGCCTTTCTCTGCTTCTCCGCTGACTCTGGCGCGTCCGGGGCGGTCTGCATTGCCGCAGAACTTGTACTGCTGGGGCTTACATTGAGACGCTCACTCAGGATCGCCCGCCAAGCAGGCTTCCCTCGCTCCCGCAAGTAGGAATCGAGGAATGCTTGACGCTCTTCCTGCCGGTGATTGATTTTCCGTGGAAAATATTTCCCGACAGATTTGAGGGTCCGACGCAATGTGGCCACGCGCCAGGGGTAGGAGTTGTCGAAGTCGATGAAGAAGAATTCAAAGCCTTCACCCTTGGCGCGCACCATGAGATTCTTGTCCGTGTCCTCGGTGTATGCTCCGAAGCGATGCAATCGGCCAAGCGCCTTGCCCAGCTCGGTATAGAAACGTAGGCGCTGCCTCGCCGACAGGGTTTCCAGACCGACGATGAACTGCTTGAATTCCGTCGCGCCCTCTATGCGCTCCGTGAACAACATGGCCCGACGCAGAAGTCCGTGCGAGCACTCGCGCAGCAGCCCCAAAGGGCGTGGCACGGGCAAGCCCGCGGCGTGCAAGTAGCAGTGATTATGGAAGTTGCGCTCGGCGTCCGCGAACCAGCCCAAACCTTCAAGTATTCTTGGAATATCCTTGTAATTGTAATACTTGGCAAAGTATTCTTTGTCCTGAACACTTATGCGCAGGTCTTGCACGGCTTGACGTTTACAGATGCGCCGCAGTTTTTCGCGCACTTTTGGAGCGCGGCAGGCCCGGTCCAAACTATCCACCGCAGCGCAGGCGATTTCGGACTGACCGGCGACAGGCAAAAGCAGGTTGCGCGAGTATCCATCATGACTCAAGGGAAGGCGCAGGCGTTGCGGTCGAAAATGGGTCAAAACTTTTGTCAGGAAAACGCCTGCAATAGAGGGGTAGGCCGGATAATTTTTCATAAATATTTGCCTCTTAAGACAGTGGAAACATGCATCGCCCTATTACATAGGGCTGGTCGTTAAAAGCGGCCTGCACGATACCTTAATTACGAATCTCTGCAAAGAGATAGTGTAGCTGACCTGACCTTTTAGGATACCTTATAGACTGATTTCGAAGCATTATTAAGAACAAAAAAAATAACCAGCCTAACACTAATCTAAAAACGCTCCCCATTACTACAGCATGCACGGCTAATCCACAGCGTGCACGGCCAATCCGCTTCCAATCGTTTTTCAGACATATGCTTAATCATATGTGATGCGGGGCTGCCCGATGGGACTGCGGTCCGACCCAGACCATAGCCTGGAGCCTGTGGTTTCACCACTTTCCTCGGCTGGGAAAGCATGGCACACGTATATGCACGGGCGGCGAGCGCTTTGAATGCATGGATCGACGCTCAGCCGCCGTCATGGCCGCTGCTCAGGGAATCCGGGCGAGTTGCAGGATAACGAGAATGTGTTCATGACTAGGCGCAAGGTCATACCGCTCTGTGACGCGGATTTGACCCGCGAGAGACTCGTCGGAGCCGCGGGCGAAGTCTTGGCGCGCGAAGGCTTCAAGGGCCTCACGGAAGAGAAGGTCTGCGCCGAGGCGGGAGTGGAGCGCCGTCTGCTCTACAAGCACTTCCACGGCCTTAAGGGTCTGCTGGCAGCGTTCCGGGTCAGCCCTGATTTCTGGCCCACGGTCGAGGAACTGGTGGCCGGGGATGAGGAGGCCTTGCGCAGGCTGCCGCCCCACGCTCTCATGGCCGAATTCTTCAAGCGCTACATGCGCGCCATACGCCGGCGGCCCCGCACCCTGGACATCTTGTCCTGGGAAGGACGCGAGCGTAACGCCTACACGCGCGTCATTGAACAAGGCCGTGAGCGCACTGCCTTGGAATTCTTCGAGTACATGCGTGACGATCCGCCCGAGGACGTGGACTTGTCGGTGCTCGTGGCCCTGGTGGCCGGGGCAGTGCATTTCCTTACCGTTCGTTCAAGGGTCGGAGACTTTTTCGGAGGCCTGGACTTGCGCGCGGACGAGGATTGGCTTCGCGTGGAGCGAGCCATCGAACACATTTTTCGTTGTTCCTTGGCCCGTACCTGAGCTTTGCGAGGCACGCCAAGTCCGCTTGCGATGAATTGCAGGAACCAAGCATCCCTGTGTGAATAACCCCCTGTCCCAAATACTCGCTTCGAGATTGCACGGAACATCATGAATACGCTTGATGTCATAGGCGGCAAGGCTCTGGAAGGGCTTCTGCCGCATGCCGAAGAGATAGATTTCCTCGTGAACCTGCCTCTGGAACGCCTGCCGGAACTGTGCGCCTGGGCCCAGCGCATCAAGGAACACTCCCTGGGCAAAACGCTGGGCTTTTGCGCCATCGTCAACGCCAAGAGCGGGCGCTGCGAACAGGATTGCACCTTCTGCGCTCAGGCCGGCCACTACCGCACGGGAGCACGGACGCACGCCTTCATAGGCCGCGAGGGCATCCGTGAGGCGGCGCGTCATGCACTGGACAAGGGCGCGCGCCGCTTCGCCATCGTAACCAGCGGCATGCGGCCACGACCGGAGGAGTTCGCGGCAATCGTGGCCAGCGTGGCCGAACTGCGCGCCCTGGACATGCTGCCCGGAGTGTCCATCGGCCTGCTCGATCAGCAGGAACTGCTCCGCCTGCAAGAGGCCGGTCTGGCTTGCCTGCATCACAACCTGGAAACATCGGGCAGCTTTTTTCCACGCATTTGCACCACGCACGCCTACGCCGAGGACGTGCGCACCGTGCGCGACGCCGTGGCCCTGGGCCTGAACGTCTGCAGTGGAGGCATCTTCGGCCTGGGCGAATCCTGGGCGGACCGCGTGGACCTGGCATTGCTGCTGCGCGAACTCGGGGTTTGGTCCGTGCCCATTAACTTCCTGGTACCCATCCCCGGCACACCGCTCGGCGAACAACCGCTCCTTGCTCCCGAGGAGGCTCTGCGCATTGTGGCTGTATACCGTTTCCTGCTCCCGGACCGCCATATCCGCATCTGCGGAGGCCGAGTTCAAGTCTTTGGGCAACGGCGCGCCGAACTGCTCATGGCGGGGGCCAGCGGCATCATGGTCGGCGACCTGCTGACCGTCCACGGCGGCGATGCGGAAGAAGACCGCAAGGATGCCGAGCGGCTCGGGATGCGCGTGGAGTAGCCGCCGTCACCCGACCGGCGAAGCTGCAGAGTCTTGGCGCGGCGCACTCATGGCCGTGCGGAAGCCCACGTCCTCGAAGGCTTCCCAGGGCTGGCGCGGCAGAGGCGCGCAATCGTGGAGTTCCTGTCTGCCGACAAGGCCGCCTCGCTTGAGGCCCTTGCCTTCCAGGGCTCCGGTGTCGCCCATGACCACGAAAGCCTGATTCTCTGTCGCTCCGAGTGCGGCATCGCACGCGGCCCACTCGCGCACATTGCCGTCCAGGCCGCGCAAGCCCAAACCGTTCTCGGGCGGCAAACCCACGGGCAGTTGGACTTGTCCTTCCTCGTCGGGCTCCCCACCGATCCGATTTGGCTCCGGTAATGCCCCTGCGGCCAAGGCCCACTCCTCGGCCGTGGGCAGCCGCTGACCATAGTGGGCGGCGTATGCCGCGGCACCGCTGGCCGTCACACGCACCACGGGGTTGGCAGCCAGGGACGGATCGCCGATACGGAATTCCCCCCCTGCAAAGATGATGGGTTCCACACCGTCGAGCACCTCGCCGAGCTGGAGCCAGATCTGTTCGCCGTGGACCACCGCGCCATCACGCACCTCCACGCGGCTCAGACTGCTGTTCAGAAACTCCACGAATTGCAGGTTGGTCACCTCGGTACTGCCCAGATAAAAGGCGGGCAAACTTACTCGCCTATCTGCGCCTTGCTCTTCGCTCACCACGACATTCCCGGTCGGGACGAGCCGCAGGAGGCCGCCATCTTTCGCGGCCAAGGTTATGGGCAGCCCATCGCCGAGGCTTGCCGGTTTTTCGTCAGCCGATACCCGCAGGTCTCCAATCGGCTCTTCGACCTGGGGCGCACTCGCGATCGGATTCAGTGGGGCCGGACCGGAATGCCGCATTGTCATCACTGCCAGCACCAAAACCAGCGCGGCAAGAGCCACGGCAGGCCACCACTGCCGCTGCGGCCTGGTATCCGCAGGCACTTTATCCGCCATGCGCCGCGCGGGAGTCAGCGGCAAGGCTTCCAACTCTGCTCGCAGTTCGCGCACGCCGGGAATGCGCTCACCGACATCCTTGGCCGTGGCTCGCCGCACGATGCGGTCCAACCCGCGCAGCAGATCGCCATCCGCCTGCGGCAATCGCGCCGTTTCCATGATGAAGCTTGTGTCCCTGCGCATACGGCCGGCCGCAGCCTCGTAAAGAATCTTGCCCAAGGCGTATACTTCCATGCGCGCATCGGCGAGCTGCAGATCCGTGAACTGCTCCGGGGCCATGTAGAAGATGGTGCCGATGACGTGGTGGCTGCGCGTGACCACTGGCGCGAAGCGCGCTCCGGCCAAACCGAAGTCGGCGATACGCGGCGTGCCGTCATCCAGAAGCACGTTTTCCGGCTTGAGGTCGCGGTGCAGCACTCCCATGGCGTGCAGGGCCTCGACTCCGGACAAGAGCGGCAGGAATACCTCGACCAGCCAGCGGCGCAGGCCGTCCTCGTCTCGGCCGAAACCAGCCTCGGACATGGACTGACGCATGGTCGGGCCGGGCACGTACTCCATGACGTAGTAATCATAGTCGCGGCCAGACAGCTCCAGCGTACCCTGATCGAAGACCTGAACCACATTGGGATGGCGTATCTGGGCCATGATGCGCATCTCACGCCGGAAGCGCTCCACCTCGGTTCCAGCTTCGCCCGAGTCCTCCACGCTGCGCAGGAACTCGGGCGAGATCATCTTCACCGCGGCCTTGCGGCCCAGCTCACAGTGCTCAGCCAGATAGATGATGCCCTTGCCGCCGGTGGCGATATGTCCCAAGAGCCTCCAGCGGCCCCCGAGAATGACGCCTTCCTCCAGAAGTGGAATGCTATGCATAAATGTTCTCCGAGCGCTCGCGCTCAGCTTGATAGCGTTTTCAGGGATACACGATTTTAGCACTCCATGGCGCTGGGGCAAAGGCTGGAGGCATTTTTCTTCTTCTGCGATTCCGCCGGGAAGGCGCATGTTCCCGAATTGTCACGTGGCCATACAGGCAGAGCAGATGCCCCGCTCGGATTACCCCGAGAATTGCCGGGACCACCTGTTTGCGGATCGTGATGCGGCCGAGATACCCGTAAAGGCCATCACGACTTGCAGGCTGTTAAGTATGCAAGCGTATGATTTTAATGGTGGTCAGTATCCTGCTTATTGCGAATCGAGCTATTCGCATGCCCGCCATCCTTTCAGGGACAACGTGTTACATACTGCGCATGTAATGAATACTGCTGAACAAGCTACAAACGCATTCTGATACCTTATAAGTAATGCCTGCACGCCATAAAACCAGCTCGCTGGTTCACATACAGCATAAGTCTATATCACTTCATGCACGTCATTCATATCGCTTGAGACAGGTGCGACTCGTCCTCCGTGTGATACGAAAGGCATAAGGCTTGCAAAAGTTTAAAAATTAAAACCAAACTGCAACAATTGTTTTTTGAACCACGCTATCCAGGGCGCTGATCAACCATGAGCCTCTTTCTGCATCCACATTGCGTGGAATTGATGACAGCCCCATGGATTACAGCCGTCATGGCAGCAGGCACGGAAAACTCCATTGCAAAGGAGCAGCATATGGGCAAGGGCTACGCACGGCTGACGGTATTCCTCTTCCTTCTCGGCACGCTTCTGCCCGCCCAGGCCTGGTGCCTGGACGTTTTCATCGGCCCCCGAATCGGCACCTTGGGCGCGGGCGCCGAGGCTGGAATCGAGTTCACTGACTTCATCAAGCTTCGTGGAGTCGTACAGGGCTTCAAATGGACGATCGACGACAAGAAGGTTTCCGGGATCGAGTACGACTTCGGCATGAATTCCTTCACCGCCGGAGCCCTGCTTGACATCCATCCCCTAGGCATCTCGCCCGTGGGCGGCTCCTTCCGTGTGTCCGCCGGAGCGTTCTACAACGCCAACAACTTCTCGCTGGAAGCCAAGCCCACCGAGACAGTGACCATCGGCGGAACGGACTATACGGCAAGTAATGTGGACAGACTCGATGCCGACGTGGATTTCAATGACATCGCTCCGTACGTGGGAATCGGTTGGGGCACGAGTCCGGGCCTGCTGCCATTCTCCTTCACCGCCGATATGGGCGTGCTTTACCAGGGCTCCCCGCGAGTGGACCTGAGCTCTCCCAGGGCACGCGATAATGCGGCGCTTGCCGCGTCCATCGAAAGCGAGGAGGACGACATGGAGGACGACCTGTCCTCCTGGAAGTGGTACCCGGTGGTCATGGTCGGCTTCGCCATCAGCTTCTAGCCATGGTGTCCTCAGAATGAGCCAGGATACTCACCGAGGGCATCCCAAGAATAATCACGAGCCGAAAGCCCGGCTTTCGGCTCGCCCGCGCCTTCTTGGGCAGCGAAGCCATCCGCCGGCTGCCTAGTATCAAGGACTTGCGTGCGCATGGAGAATGCGCCCTGGGTGCACGGCAGGCAGGGTGGTATTTAGCGGCAACCGTGCCGACGCCTTTGTCGCTTATTCTCAACTTGAATTTGCCCTCTTTCACCACTGCGGCTACCATGGCCTTTGTAATAAAGGGGGTTGCGGCATGCTGCGGTTTGAACGCTCAGTGGCGATACTGGCGCTTACGGTTCTGACTGCCTGCTCCGGGAGCACGGCCGGCATAGGTGTGGGCATAGGCGGAGGTAGCGGAGGAGGCGGCGTCTGGGTCCAGGGCTCGCCTGGAGCCTTGAGTCGAGAACAGCCGCCCGCCAAGGTGGTCACCGAGGGCAGCGCGCTGTCTGTGCCCGCATCGGCCCAACTCTCCGAGGGCATGCGGATTTGGCTGCAGTCCCAGGCGGATCTGACGGACCTCAAGGCCATCAACTACGGCCTGGAGCACAATCCGCAGGGCGAGGCCATGGGCTGGCGCAACTTTGATACCGGCCGCGCCTATTCTCTCATTCCTGGCGAGTACAGAAGCGTGAACGACCGCCGCTGCCGTGATTTCGAATTGAGCATGACCCAGGACGGAACCACGGGGCAGTCCTTCTCGGGCTCGGCCTGCCGGGAAGAAACCAGTCAATGGAGCCTTGAAAAAGGCGTCTGAGCCGACCGGATAGGCGGTTTTCTACAACGCAACAACTTCAGCGGCAGTTAGTATTCCGCCTGCCGTTGAAATTTGTTGCGTTAATTATTCAATTTGCGAAAATTAAAGCCACAGGCGCACAAATAAGTGGCATGCGAGCTTCCAACAGGTACTCGCCGTTCGCCTTATCCCATGCTGTCAACCCGGAGGTCAGGTCGCGGTGCTGTACACTCCCGAGATTCCCTCGGAAGAAATTCTACAAAAGCTGTCCAAACGCTATCCGCAGATGGACCCTGATTCATTCAGGGCCTGCCTGGTGCTCGCGCGTTGCGGAACGGATATGAACGCAGCTTTTGAGGATTTCCTAGTCGAATGCAAGCTCTCCCAGGGCCGGTTCATGGTGCTGGGCTTGATGAACCGCACACCCGAAGAACCATTCACGCCGACTCAGTTGGCCAAGGCCCTTGGCGTATCCCGGGCGACCATGACCGGTCTGGTGGACGGCCTGGAATCGGCTGGGCTGGTGGAACGCGGCATCCACTCCGAGGATCGGCGCAAGATGCGCGTGCGCATGACTGCCAAAGGCCGCAAGGCCATGGACGAGATCATGCCCGAGTTCTACGGCTCGGTTGCGTCCATCATGAGCGGCGTCAATTCGTCCGACCACAAGCTGCTGGTGGAGATGCTCGAAACCGTAAGCAAGGCGCTCGTGGCCTACAGAAGAGGCGAGCATAGCTGATTCGCCGGCCGTCTTGCCTGTCCATGGACTGCACTGTTGGGTCATCCGCGCCTGGCCTTCCAGCTATTCGTCCTTGGCCGAAACCCCGAGGGCTTGCGGCGAATCCAGCATAGCCAGTTCTGGACGCGCGTATCAGCCAAGAGCCGCTCCAGGCTGTTATACTCGCTGGCCAGCTCTTTTTCGCTGAAAATCTGGTGGATGCGGATATGGCAAGGAGCGCACAGATCCACGATCTCTCGTAGATCCTGGGCGCGAGCGTCCTTCTTGCGCTTTAGCCTGCGGTGCAGGCTGCGCGGAAAGAGGTGGTGGCGTGTGGTCAGTTCCGGCCGGCCGCAAAGGTCGCAAGGGCGCATGAACCAGGATAGATGCCGATCTGATCGGAGGCAAGCTAGCCTCGTCGGAATCGGCCCACAATCCATAGCAGGAGCACGGCGCCTACCGTCGCCGAAATCAGAGCGCCAATGGGGCCGAAAGGTCTGAAGCCCACAAGGCGGAACAGAATGCCGCCGATGAAGGCGCCGGCGATGCCCAGAAGGATGTTCTTCGGCAGTCCGAAGCCGCCGCCGCGCATAATCTTCCCGGCCAGCCAGCCGGCCAGCGCACCGATGACGAGCATGAACAGGAGATAGAGCATTTGGCCTCCTTGGCCCTGCGGCTTGCTTAGCCCTTCTCTTGCGTACCCGTCAGGGATACCTTCAAGGGCTTTTCATCCCGCAACGTATGAAGCATTCTCCCACTCCACACCTTGTGAGCATTATCCGAGCCCTGGACAATTATTTCCACGACGACCTCGGCCGTCGTACGCTGATATGGAGACATGCATGCGCAGCAAAACCGAAAAGAGCGGGCTGACCGGATTGCCCCTAATGGCTGGGGCAGTCCTCATCAGCTTCGCTCCGGTCTTCGTGAAAATTTCGGGGGTGGGCCCAGCCACGGCTGGCTTCTACCGTCTGCTATTCGGCGGCTTGGCGCTGAGCCTTGCGGCCCTCGTCGGCGGGCGGCTCAGCTTGCCTAGTGGCGGCCGGCTGGGGCTGGTGCTGCTCGCGGCCGTGCTCTTCGCCTTGGACCTGGCCTTCTGGCACCGCTCCATCCACCACGTGGGACCGGGACTGGCCACGGTGCTCGGCAATTTCCAGGTCTTTGTCCTCGCCGTCGCGGGAATCCTGTTCTTCCGAGAGCGACCTGGACTGCGCTTTTTTGCAGCGGTGCTCATGGCCATGCTTGGCGTATTCCTACTGGTGGGCACGGATTGGCGAAGCCAAGGCTTCGAGTACAGGCTGGGAGTGATCGAAGGCTTGATCACCGCCGTATTCTACGGAGCATATCTCATCACCCTGCGCCGGGTGCAATCCAGCCAGGGCCATGCGGCTCAGGTGGCGGGCATCGCCGCCGTGAGCCTGTTGAGCGTCGTGCCCATGTTCGGGGTCATGCTCCTGCAGGGCGAATCACTAGCCATACCGGACCTGCGTAGCGGCGGAGTGCTCCTGGCCTACGGAGTGCTCTGCCAGGGCGGCGGCTGGCTGCTCATCTCTCGCGGCCTGCCGCGGGTCACGGTTTCGGCGGCCGGCCTGTTCATTCTCCTGCAGCCTACCCTGTCCTTTGTCTGGGACGTGCTCTTCTTCGCCCGGCCCCTGCGTCTCACGGATCTTGCCGGTGCGGCCCTGGCCCTTGGGGCCATATACCTTGGAACCCGCAGCACGCAGACGCCAGCGACCCAAGCGTAAGATGCCGAGGCAGGCAAACGCCCAAAGCACTGGAGCCCCGGCCACGACGCCAATTCCCTTTAAGCCTTGCTGCGGTCAGCCGCGGCCTCCACTTGATCGGCGGCCGCCTGCGGCTCCAGGGTTTGCCCCGACTCAAGCCGCGCCCGGATCAGATTGATCTCGCGCATGATCTCCGGTTCATCCGGGTTGAAATAGTTTTGCCAAGCCTTTAAGGCAGCTTCCAGCTTGCCTTCGCGAGTCAGGCACAGGCCCAGGTATAGCGAAGCAAGACGGCTCTCGGCCTTGCGCAGCACTCGCTGCAACTCGACCTTGGCCTGAACGATCCTGCCGGCTTTATACAGGCACCAGCCGAGCTTGGCTCGGATATCGTGAGCCTCGGGCGACTGTTCCAGGATACAGCGGTAGGCGGCTGCGGCCTGTGCGTATTCGCCGCTTCCGGCCAGTGCATCGGCCTGCAGTGACTCGGGCGCGATGCCTGTAACCTGCCCTCCGGCCTCTTCGGGGCCACGAAAGCGATTGACCAGTCCCAGGAGCAAACCGCGCCGGGATACTTTGGCTCCGCTCAGGCCCTTAGCATCATGCGTTTCCTTCACAAAGCCCTCCTTACAGCTACGCTGCGTCGAGCGCGGTGCGTTCTTGAAGATGGGTGGATCAACACATCCACATAAGTGTCATTTGACACGCGGCCGGAAAAAAACCATCTTACAGCCACTCGTTCCTGGCAGTCCCTGCCGGAATCATCCGTTACATACGACGCAAGATGACAACAACAAACACCAAGTTTTTACAGCAGCAACGTCTGCATGAAAAGACCGTGCGCGAATTCGTCGAGCAGCAGGGCGGCGTGTTCCTAGCCTTGTCCGACGATTCGGTATTCGTCAACAATTTGCGCGGAGCGGCCTACAAGCATTTGGCCCTGCGCGCTGGGGCGGTGCGCAGCTTCAGTGGCCGGGAGCACCTCATCAGGGAGCTCAAGGAGGTCATCAAGAACCGCAACAAGCCGCTCATCTTCGTGGAACGCGAGACCGACAGCGTATCCAACGCAGATTTCATCAAATTTCTGCGCGCCAACATCCCGGACATCTTCATCCTCGTGCTGACCACGGAGATCGCCAAGGAGCATCTCATCCTGTTCCTGGAAATGGGCGCCAACTCCTGCATCACCAAGCCTATTTCCATCGATCAGCTCGTGGAGAAGATCGCCTTCACGGTCAAGCCGCCCACGCAACTCGTGGCCCTCATCGAACGCGGCAAGAAGCTCATGTTCCTCAAGGAGTACGAGAAGGCCCTCAAGATCGCCACCAAGGTTCTGGAGGTCAAGCCCAACTCCCCGGCCGGCCTCATGCTCAAGGGCGACTCGCTAAAAGCCCTCGGCAAGCGCAAGGATGCCCTGGTGGCCTATCGCCAAGCCAGCGACATGGCCGAGATGTATCTGGAACCGCTCAAGAAGCTGGCCGATTACTACAACGAAGAGGGTGACGATCAACGCGAGCTCGTGTACCTGGACCAGCTCGACCAACTCTCGCCGCTCAACATCGATCGCAAGATGTCCATCGGCCGCATCAACGCCAACCTGGGCAACTTCGAGAAGGCCGAGGAGGTCTTCGACCAGGTGGTGCGCCTGACCAACCGGGATGCCAAGACCCGCGTGGCCAGCGTGTCCAAGAACATTGGCGAGTACCTGACCCAGAAGAACGCCAAGCTGGCCGAAAAATACCTGACGCACAGCCTGCGCACCAAGCGCAACATGATCTCCAAGTCCGACATGGAGACCTTCAATACCCTGGGCATCGCCCTGCGTAACCAGGGCAAGTGGCAGGAAGCCGTCAAAAACTACATGTCGGCCCTCACGATCGCGCCGAACGAAGCCAACCTGCACTACAACATGTCGCTGGCCTACACCGATGGCGAAGATTTCGCACATGCGGCCGAGCACATGGACGAAGCCACTCGTCTGGACCCCACGCTCGGCGAGGACAACGACATCGTCAGCTACAACATTGGCTACGCATTCCTACGGGTGAAGCAGGTTCAGAAATCGGGCAAGTACCTGACCATGGCTCTTAAGCTCAATCCGCAAAACGAAGACGCCCAAGGGGCCCTGGCCAAGCTCAGGGTCTTGGCCACGGAGATGGCCGCGGCTGCCAAGGCCGCGGCGGCGCAGAAGGCTCAACAGGGCTAGGGCCGGCCCTCCGCCTTATCACCTGCCTGCTCCTGCGCCTCGGGGCTGGACAGCATGTGGAAGAACTCCTGCACGAACTTGCCTGAAACCACCTCCGGCAAGGTGAAGCGCGGGGGCGTAAGGCCGTTCGTGCTGCCGGCATAGGACGCCAGAAGCCGCGCCGAGATGTCCCGCGAGCGCGCCTCGGCCAGGGCCAGCAACTCGTCACGCTGCTCACTCGGCAGATCGAAGGCTCGGCAGGCCATGGGCCTGCGCTCGAAGATCAAACACTCCCCATATTCATTCAACGGACAGAGCACTTCGGCCGCCCGATAGGCCGTCCGCACCTCCGGCCCGAAGCGTTGGCCCCCGCAGGAGCTACGCGCCTGGCGCACGGCGCGCGTGGCCTCCACGGCTTGCTTCACGCACATCTCACGGCTGGTACGTGACAGAAGCTCGGTCATGGCGTGCTTCACATACACCGCCTCGGCCAAGGGAACTTCTACCAGATCGCGGCAGCATCCGGCGTGCTCGCGGCCGCACAAGCGCTCTTCCTCGCCGAGCTGGCTGTCCAGGGCGGCCAGGATTTGCTCGTGCTCGGCCAGGAACGGAACCAGGTCCACCATGTGCCGCACTTCGAGCATGGGCTCGCGCAGGGTCAAAGGCTTCTCGCGCTGGCCGTACTTGCGGATGAACCACCACTGGTTGAAATTGACGGGCTTGGACTTGAGGGGTTTGAGCGTGCGGTTGGCCAGCTTGGAGCCCAGGCCCTTGCGCAGCAGGTAGGCATTGAGCACCGTGCCCGTGCGGCCGATGCCGTGACGGCAGTGGATGAGCGCCCTCTTGCCCAGGTAGATGACCTCGTCCAGCCAGTCCAGGGCCTTTTCAAGCTCCGGCAAATCCGGGGCCTGCTCGTCCGGAATGGGCAGATAGTAGGTTTCGAAGCCCGCTTCCGACTCGATCCAGTGCAGATCGCAAAACTCGGCGCACAGGTTGAGGATCGCCGTGATGCCCTGGTCCTTTAGAGCGCCCAGGTCGTCATGGTTCATGGGCGCGGAGCCCACGGCGAGGGAATCGGTCACCCAGTTGACTTTGTAGTGGCTGGCCATGGGCTGAGATATATGCACTTCGGCGCAGGTTGCAACACAGGGGAATCAGCGACAAGCTTGCGACAACGGCCGCCTGACCGCCAATAGGCAACGCAAACCGGGCGGGCTCGCACGGGAGCGACGGGAACCTTTCGCGCCCTTTCTTGTGGTCCGATCGCAATGACGCTATTCCTTGGGCATGCTGACCATTTCCAAGTCCTCGCAGCGTTACACGCCCGTCATCCTGAGCGTCATTCTAACGCAGGCCCTATGGCTGGGCAGCAAATGGTTCTTCCAGGACTGGTTCGACGATCCGTTCAAGTACCCGGCCAAGGCGGCATCCCTCACGGCCACAGTGCTCATGTGCTGGTGCATCGCGCTGTCCACGCGCTGGCGGCCGATCGAGGACTATTTCGGCGGGCTGGACAAGGTCTATCAAGTGCACAAGCGTCTTGGACGCTGGTCCTTCTACATAATCCTGATCCATCCGCTATGTCTTGCAGCACACAGGCTGCCCGACCTGCCAGCTTTTCTCGAATACCTGTGGTTCCAGAAGCTCGTTGGCAATCCGTACCTGGTCGGGCATAATCTCGGCATCATCACACTCATGCTCATGGCCGGCCTGGTGACGCTGACCCTGTGGATCAAGCCGCCCTACCACATCTGGAAGCACAGCCACGAGTGGTTCGGCCTGGTCCTGCTGCTGGTCATCGCGCACATATGGTTCTTGGACGCGGACATCGCGGCGTATCCACTCCTGCGCGCGTTGATGTACGCACTTCTGGCCATCGCAGCGGCGAGCTTTGTGTACATCCGCTTCCTCTACCGTTTCCTCGGCCCGCACTATCGCTATGCGGTTTCGCGCGTCGAAAAGATAGCGGACATCCTGGAGCTGACCTTCGCGCCCAAGGGAAAAAAGATGGACTTCAAGCCAAGCCAGTTCGTCTACCTCGTGGTCCGCAAGCCAGGCATATCGCCCGAGCCACATCCCTACTCCATCGCCTGTGGCTACAGTCTGGGGGCCGAATTCAAGCTCGGCATCAAGCAGACCGGCGACCACACACGAAGCATCGAGGCTCTGACCAAGGGCGACCCGGTCGACGTGTACGGCCCCTACGGCCGCTTCAGCGACCAGTTCCTGGCCGGCGGGCGCGACTGCGTGTTCATCGGCGGCGGCATCGGCATCACGCCCTTTCTAGGCATGTGGCACGTGGCCCTGCACTCCGAGGAACGGTTGAGCGCGGAAAGCGTGTCCGGCGAACTTCGCAGGATGCACCCCGAGATCATCAAGACCTGGGAAAGCCCCCGCGTGTTCCTGTTCTACGTCTGCCGCGAGGAGCATGAAGCCAGCTTCGACGATGACATCAGGCAGGAGGTCGTCCTCAGCCAGTTCCACGGCTTCGAGAACTTGGAGAAGCGCGGCCACCGCTACGAGCTGTACCTGAGCTCCAAACAGGGCCGCATCGACGCGCGGTACATCGCCGATCGCGTGCCCGGCGGCGTACTGGACAAGGATATTTATCTCTGCGGTCCCACGCCCATGGTCGATTCGCTCATCAGTCAGTTCAGGCGCATGGGCGTACCGGCCGGCCAGTTCGTGGTCGAGGATTTCAATCTGCTATGATGGAACGGCCCATCCGGGCCGAGAATCGCCGTACGACATCCGCCAACCGTTCGTCCAGCCGGGCCATGGCAGCATCGCGCAAGGGCGCCGGAATGTTGCCCGTGGGATGGTAAAAGGCCTCGGTGATGGACCCGGCCATGGCCCCCTGCGTGTCCGCGTCGCCACCCAGGGACACGGCGTTGCGAATGGCGGATTCGAGGCTGTCCGCTTCCAGGAAGGCGATAATGGCCTCGGGCACCGAACCCTGGCAGGTCACGTCGAAGTGGTACGTCGGGCGGATAGCGGCAAGCGTGCGGTCCAGGTTGTAGCCGAAGCGGGAGGAGATGAAGGCGCGGATGTCGGCCTTGGAAGAGCCGGTACGCGCGAGAAAGATCGCGCCAGCAACGGCCTGCGCGCCCTTGATGCCCTCGGGATGATTGTGCGATGCGCTGGCGCTGGCCTCGGCCTGGGCCAGGACCGTCTCCAGATTGTCGAACCACCAGCCCACGGGCGACACGCGCATGGCCGAGCCGTTGCCGAAGGAGCCGTACGGGCCAGCGTCGTCGGAAGCACACCAGGAGATGAAGCTGCCGCCGTAGCCGGCGGAAGGATAGGCGCGGCAGAACTCGCGGTACTTGACGGCATACGGGGCGACGCAGGATGCATCGCCCCTATCACAGCCGAGCAGAGCCTCGGCCGTGGCGCAGGTCAGCACCGTGTCGTCGGTGAAGCGGGAGGCGAACGTAAAGAGTTCGAACTCAATCGACTTGTGGGGGCGTCCCTCGAAGCGGGAGCCGATCATGTCGCCGAGAATTGCGCCGAGCATGCTACTCCACCTTGCGTATCCTCTCCCAATGATCGTCCAACCACACTACCCTGTCCGCATAGCACTGCAAGTCAGCCGAAATAGTATCCGTGAACCCGGCCAGCCAGAATTCCTTGTGCAGGTCTTCCTTGATGTAGGAGATGGCGTCCTCGAAGTCGCCGTCGCCGGTGGACAGCACCAGCCGGTCGTACATGCCCTGCGTGGCCAGACGGATGAGCAGCGTGGTGATGCCCACGTCCACGCCCTTCTGCACGTGGCGCTCCACGTATTCGCCGTTCGGGCAGCGGAAACTCAGGGTCTTCACCTTGTACAGGCGCACGCGCATCTTGGGGCCCTTGGGCGGCGCGGTCTTGAGCCAGGTATAGAAGGCGTTCTGTGCGTCGGAGGGATCCAGGGTCGAATCCAGGAAATAGCTTTCGTAGAAGGGACAACCGTTCAGATCTTCCAGCGTGTCCTTGAGTTTCAGATAGTCGAATTTACCTTTGGGCGCCTTGAGCAGATAGGACCCGTCCACAATCCAGATGACTCTCTTTTCGTTCATGATGGTTTCTCATAGGGGTGATAAAAGGAATTCTATAATGCGTTCATATCGGTGCCATAACGCTTCCAAAACTCTTCGACCATGGCCTCAACTTGGGTTTGACCGGTCATGGCCATGTCCATAAGCCGCGTTTGCCCGAGGATAATGCCCAGAAGGGTCAGCCGCTGCAAGCACTTTTGCTCGTCCTGGCGGCTGTAGCGTGCGTCCAGCAGGTCGCTGCGCGAGGTTGATACAAAGCCCGCGCGTTGCAGCACCTCGGCGATAAAGGCCAGACGCAGCAGCCGGTGTTCGAAATCCGCTCCGCCGCCCTTGAAGCGGAAGGCCACGTAGTTGGCGTCCTCTCGCTCGCAGCACAGGGCGTCCACCACGGCGAAATGGTAACCGAAGCGCACCATGGCGTGCAGGTAATCGTCCGAGAGCACGGCGTAGCTGGCCAACTCCTTGGAGCCCAGCACGCCCACCCCGGCGCTGACCTGATCGAAAGCCTCCCAATCCAGATGCTTGAGTCCCTTGGCCCAGACCACATCCTGGTGGGTCAGGCCTTGCCACAGGGCGAGCATGGGCCGGCTGGCCAAGTCGCTCGGGCCGATCTCGGCCTTGCCCGAGGCCTTGGCCCGTGTGCCGCCGTGCAGATCCAGCACATAGAAGTCCATGGGCACTCCCGTGCGCAGCCGTTTGGCCCGAGCAAGACCACGCCCGCCCCGGTCAACCAGGGAAAACATCTCGGCCACGCCCTTCTCGTGGCAGAAACGCACGATATCGTGCAGCGAGCTGCAAAAACGCGGGGTGAAACGCGGGGACTGCGGATCCGTGAGCGTGAGCGGCGAGACAAGCGGCATGATCGCCTCCAGCCTGCGGGCCATGGGCGAGGAGCGGCGCGGCGCGCGCGACTGCGCCGCCTCGCGCAGACCTTCCACGCTGCCCTCATAGATCATGCGACTTTCGGCGTCCACGGTCACGGCCTGGCCCGGTCTGAGCATCGTGCGCGCGCCCACGGCGCCCACCAGCACGGGCAGGCCGAACTCGCGGGCCACGGAGGCGAAATGGCTGGCCCGGCTGCCCCGCTCGGCCACGACGGCCTTGACGCGGCCAAGCAGACTGACCAGATCGGGCGAAAGGGTACCGCACACGAGCACCGTGCCGCCGGGCACCGAACGCAGCGGTTCGTCATCTCGCAGCAGATGCACCCGGCCCAGAGCCACGCCGCCCGCGGCCATCAGGCCGCCACGAAAGAGCACGGCATGGCTTTTGGCCAACCCCTCGGCAAACTCTTCGGCAGACTCGGCAAAGTCGGCGGCCTGGGCGCGGCCGCCCTCGTCCGCCTGCGGCTGCGCACGCTCTCCAAACGCGCTTGCAGCCTGCAAGGGCCGGGACTGAATCACATACATCTCGCCTTCGTCATCCTGGCACCACTCCACGTCTTGGGGACAGCCGAAGATCCGCTCCAGGACCATGGCCCAATCGGCCAAGGTCTTGATCGAAGGGAGATCCAGAACGGCCGTGGAGCGGCCCGGCACGCCCTCCTGCACGCGGCGCTGGGCCACGGATTTGAGAAGAACCGGATTGTCCGTGCGCGAAAGGTAGAACATGTCCGGCACGCTGGAGCCGCCGACCAGCCGCTCACCCAAGCCCGGCACCGCGTAAATGCCGATGCGCTCCCGCCGGCCTTCCGCGACCGGATCCAGGCTGTAGACCACTCCGCTGGACTTGGCCTGAACCATGGCCAGCACCAGCACGGCCATGGGCGCTTCACGGTCGGCCAGGCCGTAACGCACGCGGTAGGCCACGGCACGCGGGGCATACTTGCTGGCCAGCACACGCAGCCAGGCTTGTCGGACATCGGCGGGCACCACGCCCAACTCGCTCTCGTACTGGCCAGCAAAGGACACGCCTGAGTCGTCGCCGCCGCAGGCGATCTCGCTCGCGTCCTCGCCGACGGCGCTGGAGCGCACGGCCAGCCTCGGCGCGGCCACCCCGGCGGTCAGGCCCGCCACGGCTTCGGACAGGGCCTGCTCCACTGCCGGTGGCAGCGCGCCGCCGAGCACCATGTCCTGCATTTCGGCGCAAAGGGCGTCCAGCCGCTCGGGCTCGTCCAAGCGCACCCGCGACAGCAGTTCGTCCAGGCGCGGAGCCAGATCGTTATGTTCAAGGAAGGCGAAGAAGGCCGAGGTGGTCACGACGAATCCCGGAGGCACGGGCAGGCCCACGTCGACAAGCACGCGGCCCAGATGCCAGGCCTTGCCGCCCGCCTGATCCCGAGCGCCAACAACCTGCTCCAGAGGCAGCACGTAAGGTGGCCCGGCGTACAGCGTGGGAAGTCGGGCCAAAGGCTCCAGCCGTGCCAACAGGTCGCGCAGGCTCGGCTCCAAATCCATGTACTGGCCGGGATTCATGGCCACCAGATGGCGCGCGAGGCTGCCCACGGACCAGGTCAGGGCGCGCAACAAGCTTTCCAGCTTGGCCCAGTCGGCCTGCACCTGGCCATAGCGGATCTCCTCCAGGGCAGTGATCAGTTCCAGGCAGCGTTTGTCATCCTCCAGCAGCCGGCGGAAGGAATCATAACGCTCACGCAGCAGCGCGCCGGGCGCGAAGAGTTGGTAGGTCCAGTGGCGGAAGAGCTGGCCGAGCACCCTCTTTCCCTTATCCCGAGCTGCCGAGGGCCACGGCCACCTTCTCTTCCAGCTCGTCTTTATCGATGGGCTTGATGCAGTATTCGAATGCGCCGAGCTGCTGGGCCTGACGCGCGGTTTCCAGGGTGGGATAGCCCGTAAGCATGATGACCTTGGTATCCGGAGAGATGCGACGTATCTCGTCAAGCACTTCGATGCCGCTCATGCGCTTGAGCTTGATGTCCAGGATGGCCACGTCCGCGCCTTGCTCACGTAGATGAGCCAAGGCCTGCTCCTCGTCGGTGAAAGGATGCACCTCATGACCCTTGCGCTCCAGTATGCGCTGCACCATGCGTCCAGCGTCGGCCACGTCGTCCAGCACGATGATCTTGCTCATGGTATTTCCTCTTATGGGCATGCGGCCCCGATCTCGTGGGGCTCCGCGCCAACGGCAGCCGGCCGACTATGGGGCGATACCGCCCCCAAGCTCGCTCCAGCGGCCGGGACCCTCAGGTGAGTGGGTAGAATATGGCCGAATGGTCCGGCATGGTCTAAAAAACCTTAGCATGATTCAGCGGCGGAATCCATGCGCAAGACTCGCGGTTTCGCGACCTTCCGCTGCATCTAAGCCACAGGCATTTCAGGCGGGCTGTTCGGCCGGAGACAGATCGTCGGTGCCCTCCAAGCCGGATGGCGCAGGCAGGCCCTGGGATAACAGGTCCATGAAGGCCTGGGCGGTCAGCGGAGGCGCGAACAGAAACCCCTGGGCCAGGGCGCAGCTCTGGCTGCGCAGGAAAGCCAATTGCTCCTCGGTCTCCACGCCCTCGGCCACTACGGCCAAGCCCAGGCTCTCGGCCAGGGAAATCATGCCGCGCACGAGCACCGAACCGTCACTGCCTGGCGTACCTATATCGCTTACGAACAGGCGGTCGATCTTGAGTACGCTGATGGGCAAATGCTTGAGGTAGGCCAGCGAGGAATAGCCCGTGCCGAAGTCGTCCAGGGAAATGCTGACGCCCTTGGCGCTCAAAGCCTGTAGCACGGGCGCCGTGGCGCTCTTCAGATCCTTAATGAGCGCGGTTTCGGTGATTTCCAGGCCCAGCCTGGAAGCCGGGAAACCCGTGGCCGCGAGCACCTCGGTGACCATGCTCTCCACGCCGCCGAGCGCGAAATGCTGTGCCGACAGATTCACGGACAGCTTTAGCGGGACCTCGCCGCCGTTAGTCCAGCGCAGGGTCTCGCGGCAGGCTATCTCCAAGGCCAGGCGATCCATCTGCACCACCAGGCCGCATTCCTCGGCCTCGGGCATGAACTGCGAGGGCGGAACCACGCGACCGCTCTCATCGATCCAGCGCAGCAAGGCCTCCATGCCCACTATGCTACGGCTGGCGACATCCACGATAGGCTGATAGCGCAGCACGAAACGCCGCTGACTAATGGACTTGCGCAGCTCGGCTTCCAGATTAACCTTGCGCAGCAGGCGCGCGTTCATTTCGCCGGAGAAAAGCCTGTAGGCATGCTTACCCGAGTTCTTGGCCTCGTACATGGCCAAGTCGGCGTTCTTGAGCACGGCCTCGGCATCGTTCCCATCCTGGGGAAAGCGGGCGACGCCCACACTGGTGCTGGCGAATATCTCGCGGTCGCCCAAATGGAAGGGTTCGGCAAAGGCGCGCACCAGTCGTGCGGCCATGCGCTGGAGCAAATTCTCGTCGTGGGGTCTCTCCACCAGAACCACGAACTCGTCCCCGCCCAATCTGGCCACGAGGTCGTCCTTGCGCACGGCCTGATTCACGCGCTTGCCGGCCTTGCGCAGCATCTCGTCGCCGGCCAAGTGGCCCATGGTGTCGTTGACGTTCTTGAAGTCGTCCAGGTCCAGAAGCATGATCGCGAGTCCGCCGCCTTCCCTGCGGGCGCGGACAATGGCCGCCTCCAGACGCATGGAGAACATGGTGCGATTGGGCAATCCGGTAAGCTGGTCGAAATAGGCCTTGTTATACAGCTCGTGTTGGTAGCGCCGCTGCTCGGTGAGATCCACCATGGACAGCACGCCGCGATCCGAGCCCGGCACGCGGGCCAAGGTCAGGTACACGCTATGGGGCTTTCCGCTCGCATGCGCAAGCGTCGCTTCCAGGCACAAGGCCTTGCCGGAAGTTCCTACCGTCCCGGCCAGGGCTTGAATGTTCGCTACTTCCTCGGCCGGGAACAGGTCCTCCCAATGCAAGCCGGCCTGAACCGCTTCAGGCCTCAGGCCGGTCAATTCGAAGAATCCCTCGTTGGCCATGGTCCCCAAGCCCTGCTCGTTCAAAAGCAGGCTGGCCGCGCCGGAGTTCATGAAGATGGTCCGGTAGAGCAGTTCGCTCTCGGCCAAGGCCTGCTTGGTGCGCTCATGCTCGGTCACGTCGAGGAACGTCTCCAGGAGGTATTCCTTACCCTCGCGGGAAACCCGAGTGACGGTCTTGAGAATGCTGCGGCTGACGCCGTTCGGCCCTTCGAGCACGCGCACCATGGGCTCGCCCGGCCGAATGGCCCCGGCAAGAAACGGGCATGCGGCAACATGGGACGTGCAGAACAGTTCGAAGCACGAACGCCCCACGATCTGGCCTGCGGGCACTCCCGCGAGCCAGGCCGCACGGCTATTGGCCTCCACGATCACGCGCTCATGCGGATCGATTAGCACCACGCCGGCATCCAGGCTGTCGAGCATTGTGGATAAAAAGCCTCTGCTCTCGCGCAGGCTGTCCATCATGGCGCCGATCTTGCGCGAGACGGCCGCCAACTCATCCGAGCCGGACAAATGAGCCAGTTTGCCTTCGTCGTCCTTTAAGGCCGTATCGGCAATCTGGCTCAGTCGGACCACCCGCGAGGTGATACGCTGCTCCAGGAGCGCGTAGACCACGCCCAGGAGCAGCAAACCGCCCACGCAAAGGCCCACCAGACTATTGCCGAACGCGGCCTTGCCCAGGACATGAATCTCCCTGGGAGCTTCGATGAGCACGAAGGCGGCCGGGCCGCCGAAATAGCCATCCATGCGCAGAATCGTGCGCAACAGGTTTCCATCGGTTGAATGCCGCCATTTGGCCGTCGTACCCGCCAGGACTTCCATGATTCCTGACAACTCCGCAGACTGTTGGCCTTCAAGGGGCAGCAGGCGCATGCCCAAGTCTACACGTTCGCCCATGCTGGCCAACAGATCCTCGGTCAAGTAACGGCCAATTAGCATGACCCCACGCGGCGGGCCGGCGTTCTCGCTGGTCAAGATGGGTCTGCAGGAAAAGATGAATGATTTGCCATCCAGCACGATCATGCCGGCGTGGACAGTGCTTTCGGAGGCGGGGCGCAAAAGCTCCGGATGCTTTGTCAGTACTGTATTCAGGGTTTCCGGCACCGGGGCCCAGGCGCTTGTCTCCAGGTCGAAGAACCTGCCCCAGACCATGGCACCCTGAAGATCGTAGATCACGATGGCGTTGAGCTGCTGATCGATAAAGGTTTCCTTGGGCAGTGCGGAGCGCACGTACGCCTCGTCGCGGGTCGCCACGAACTCGCAGGTGTCATCCCACCAGGCCCAGTCCTTCACGAGCCTATCGAGGTATTCCGCCTCGGTGCCGATGATGTTGGCGGCACGCTTGGCGTTCTCGCCGGCGATCTTCTGTTCCAGCGAAGCGAAGCTCTCGAGGACGATATGCCTGGAAACCAGCGCATAGGTGCCTGCCAGCCCGAGAAAGGCCGCCAGAATTATGAGGAAGAGTCTGAGACGCAGGTTCATGCGTATGACGTGCTCTCGATCGCCGTGAACGCCAGAGGGGGGAAGAATAAGCGGCGCAAAACGGACGCATTATGACCAAGCCCGAGCGAACCACGTATGGGAGCATGCTCGCAACGTGCATCTTGCATCGATGCAAGGGGGATACTCTTAACTTAGACAGGTGAGTCTACGAAAGGAATAAGGAAATGACAATACAAAGACGCTAACGGCGTTCCGCGGCTGGGTTCCAAATCTGCGTTCCATTTCCTGCCTTCCTGGGTAAGGCAGGCCTATCAGGCTCCCGGCGCGCTCAGATATCCAGACACTCGTCCTCGGGCAGGCCTTCATCGGTCAGGGGCAGCTCGATGATGAACACCGTGCCCGGTCCCACGGGCCTGCCGTCCTCCTGACCCATGCCCAGATACTCCACCGGGGCGGGGCTCACGGCCGAGATCTTGCCCTTGTGATCCTTGATGATGCCGAAGGATACGGACAGGCCAAGGCCCGTGCCCGCGCCCACGGGCTTGGTGGTGAAGAAGGGGTCGAAGATCTGGGCCATGTGGTCCTGGCTGATGCCCTTGCCCGTGTCGGCCACGGTGACCACTACCCTGCGGCGGTGCTTACACAGCTTGGTGCGTATGACCATGGTGCCGTCCGCGCCTATGGCGTCGAAAGCGTTGCTCAGCAGGTTCAACCAGACCTGCTTGAGCTTTTCCTTGTCCCCGCGGATGGGGGGCACCCCGTCGTCCAGTTGCATCTCGATGAACACGCGCTCTTGCTGGAAAATATGCCGCACCAAGGCCACGACTTCACGGATGGATTCGTTCAGGTCCACCTCGGCCCAACTGGATTCCATCTGCCGCGAAAAACCGAGCAGGTCGGCCACTATCTTGCGGCAAACCTGGGTCTGCTTCTCGATGACGGCCACGTCTTCGCGCTCACGGCTGTCCTTGGGCAAGTCCTCCAAGAGGATCTGGGAGTAGCCGAGGATGATGCCCAGAGGAGTATTGATCTCATGGGCCACGCCGCCGGCCAGCTTGCCCAGGTCTTCCATCTTCTGTGACTGGATGAGCTGCTCCTGGTAGCGCTTGATGACCGAGATGTCGCGGGCCGTGAGCAACAAACCGATAATGCGCGGGGGCCGGGCCGAATCCGCCGGCTCGCCGTCGTAGACCGGCACCTTGACCACATGGAACCAGCGCCGGTTCTCCCCGCGCTGCACGTAGATTTCCTTGGATAGCGGCATGCCGGTTTCCAGGATCTGCCGGTTCTCATCCTCGCTGAGCACGCCCTGGCCGGACGGGAAGATATCCTTGTCCGTGCGCCCGACGACCTCCTCCCCGGACAGGGAGAAGTAGCGGCGGAAGGCCTTGTTCACCAGGCGGTAGACTAGTCGCTCGTCCTGCAGGCTGACCAGGTCCGGGGTCACGTCGAAGACCGTGTGCAGCAGCTGCTCCTGACGGGCCAGGCCGCGCCGGGCCGTCTCCAATTCGCCGATATGGTCTTTGAGTGTCGCGGCCATAACGTCGAAGGCCTCGGCCAGACTCTGAATCTCGTCACCGGCATTTTGCTGGTAGACAGGGCAGCTCTTGCAGCTTTCGCGCTTGTCTTCGCTCTCGGTATTGGCGCAGGCGGGACAAAGCGTGCCGGCCATGTACCAGCAGCGGCGACGGAGGTCGCCGTAGGCCGGACAGTTCTCCAGCCCGCAGTTCATGACCTCCCAGCAGTTGCGCCCCCTGGCCGTGCCTACCTGCACGTCGAGGTTGCCGCGCATGATCTCCTCGGCCGAGGCGCGCAGGAGGTTGATGCGCCTGGTCACGTTGCGCGCGAAGAAGGAACCCAGGATGAGCGAGAGCAGCGCGCCTGCGCCGGTGATGGCGAAGATGGCCAGAAAAAGCCGCCGGCCGGTGCGCTGCACCTCTTGCCGGGACAGGCCGATGCGCGCCGTGCCGATGCGGTTGTCGCCGATGTGCACACCGGCCGAAAAGTCGTAAACGAGCAACCTCCCCGTATCCAGGAGCAGGATGCCAACGGCATCCCCATCCGGCTCCGTGTTGACCTTCTTGAGCCCCGATGGGAAGCCGTCCGCGAAGGTATGCGCCAGAACCAGGCCGTCCTTGTCCAGGATGAAGGCATACTCCACGGTTTCGCCCAGGGCCTTGTACTGGTCCACGGTCTTCTTCAGGCGCAGGTAGTCGCGAGTCAGTAGCTGCTCTTCGGCCCTGCCGGCCAGGTTCAGCACCATGCTGGAGCCGCGTTTCTTGCTTTCCGCCAACAGCGAGCCTGTGACCAGGTTACTGACCAGGATGGCCGTGAACAGACCGAAGACAACGACAATTGCCGCGATGCCCAGGTTGATCTTGCCCCGGAAGGACAATGCGGACAGGAAGCCAACCCGCACGGCTACTCCTCCAGCTCCCCGCTGATCTTGGCCATGAGAGCGCGTACCGGATCAAAGTCCCTGTCCTGGGCCGGCACGATGCGCACGATGCCGGCGGGCGCAAGGATGGCGCGGTGCTCGGGGTTGTCAGAGGCCAAAGCCGTCATGGCCGCCCTGATTTTTTCCACGGTTCGCTGGTCCATGCCGCCGCGTGTGGCATAGGCCCAGGACGGATAGGCCGGGCTCTCGGCGACGACCCGGATTTCCCGAATTGGAATGCGATTGCGGGTGATGTCCAGAGTCCCGGTGCGAATGGTCCCGATGTCGTACTCGCCGGAGTATACCGCGTAGACCACGCGTTCCTGGTTGCCTCCTGCGAAATTGACCTCGGCGAAGTCCGCCTTGCGGATGCCATGGTCCCAGAACAGGCCAAGAGGAAAGAGGTAGCCGCCGGCGGAGGATTCGTCCGTGGCGATCCAGCGCTTGCCCCGACAGTCTTCCAGGGTTTCGATATCCGTGTTGTCCGCGCGGGTGATGACCTGTCCGCTGAAAGTGTCGTTGCCCGAGGGCTCGACGATGCGGGCGAAGGCCTTGGCCCCATAGCGGTCAGCTATCTTTATGTACACGAAGGGATTTGTATAGGAGATGTCGATGCGGCCCTGGCCGAACAACGACATGTGCTCCTCGAAAGACGAGGGGAATACCTGGCGGATGGACAGCCCCGTGGCCTTGGCCAGGTACTCGACCATGCGGTGGTGGCGCAGGTAGGACACGGCCGGCGAATATTGGGGCAAGTAGGCGTAGGTCAGGTCCTCCCGCGGCTTGGGAATGGTCACTTCCTCGCGCTTGGAGAAGTCCACGCGCACGACCGACTCCTCCTCGGAGCAGGCTACAAGGATCGCCACCAACGCAACGGCGAGGGCAAAAACCATTCCGCTCGTCCAGTCCGGCACCCTGTTCTTGTGCATGGCTCAATCCTACTCCATTGCGTTCCTTTTTCCTAGCATGCGTCCCGCACGTTTTGCTCCCTCCATGCGTCTATTCCGCCATGGGCATAATAGCTGGAACGCTACGCTTACCAGCTGTCCCCAAAGTCTCGTTCGGAAACTAGAGCAGATTGCTTTTAAGACGCCCGCTCCGGCGTTGACGGCGCAAGTGAGTTGCGCCTACGCCGGAGCTCGCGGTAAGCCATGCCGACGCATGGCTTACAGAGCATTTTCAAAAGCAAAATGCTCTAAGAGTCACGGGACGGCCTCCTTCATGTTAAAGGCGCGCAAAACGATGCGCGTGCCATGCCGCAACTCGCGGCAGAGCTAACACGGAACGCACGTCGACTTTGCAGGCCGGTTCCCGGACGGGTAATGGTAAACGGAGCAAGGAATTATACCGCGCGGGAGTCGTTGCACCCTGGCGGTGGGAGTGCGTGCGAGGAGGGCTGACGCCCTCCTCACGGCACTTTAAAGACGAAGTTTAATCCAGGTTCCTGACGATGCGCAGGCCGCGACGCTCCGGGTCCTTTGCCAGGCTCTTCAGGAGCTGCGTACGCCAGTCGGGTCCGCCGGCAAGTCTGGCCAGGTATTCCACCGCGTGCAGCACCTCGCGCCGGGCGGCCTGCCCTTCCATGCCCAGCAGGCAGCGGGAAATGCCCATCTTGCATGAGGGACAGCCGACCACGACCTGGCAATCGGCGCAGCCTTCCAGGTCCTCGGCCAGTTGGACCTGCTTGCGTCCGCGCAGCTTGTTGTAAATGGCCGGAGAGGTCATGGCTCCCAGGCCCGATTCGCCGCAGCACCCAGGCGAAAGATGCACTTTGGTTCCGGTAAGCTCGGCCAGACCCTTGCGGTAGGCCTCGCCGGACTTGGCCGGGGCCAAGCCGTTCCACTCGGCGTGGCAGGCGGAATGGTAGAGCAGCGGACCGGTCGCCTTGCCCTTCAGGCTCAGCTTACCCAGCAGGTACTGGGTCACATCCAGATGGCGCACATTCAGGCCGAAGATCATCTCGACGCCGTACTTCTGCAGGGACTCGCGGCAGGTGCCGCAGGAGGTCAGCACCGTGTTGGCAAAGAAGCCGAGTTGCTTGGCCTCGCGCAGGGCCGAGCGAATGACCGGCAGGTTGCGGTCCTGGTTGACCAGATAGGCCTCCTCCATGCCCTGGGAGAGCAGCGGATAGCCGCAGCACAGATGCTTGGGCGGCAGGATTACGCTCACTCCCGAGCGGATGAGCAGGTAGAGCGAGGCCATGCCGATGGAGCGCGAGAAGAGCGACGCGCCGCAGCCGGGGAAATAGAAGACCGCCTCTGGCACATCGCGGCCGTCCTCCAGGGACTCTGGCGCAAAGATGGAGCCCCGATTCAGGTGCAGGCTTTCGGCCAGGTTGCGGAAGTCGACTTCCGGCCCCTTGCCGGAAAAGAGCGGGTTGGCCAGCCGATCGCGCCAGCGCGGAGGCATAAGCCCGACCATGCGGTTCTGCAGGTTCTGGCCCACGGCCGCGGCCTTGGCGGCCATGGGCGCCCGAATCTCGGGCTCCTTTGCCAGCCAGCCCAGCACGTTGGTTTTGATGGGATGACCGCCGGCCTTTTTCTCATCCAGGAACGCGCGCATGAACAGGGTCACGTCGGCGCTGTTGATCTTCACCGGGCAGCTCGCGCAGCGGCCGCAGGCCGTGCAGTGCTCCGTGAGCCGGCGCAGGCTGTCCAGCAGTCGCTGCTCGGGACGGCCTTCATGCATCTGGCTGTAGTAGACGGCCTCCACCAGGGCGCCGATGGTCATGTTCTTGTTGCGCGGATGATAGAGCAGGCCCTTCTCCGGGTAGTACATGGGGCAGACCTGCTTGCACTTGCCGCAGCGCGTGCAGACCTGGATGTCGGACAGGAGCTTGATAAGCCGCTCCTTGTCGGGCAAGGCGGTCTTGGCCAGATCCTGGATGAGCCGGTTGAAGGAGAAGGTGTAGGGCTCCACGGCCATCTCGCGCGTGACGAGCTTGCCTGGATTGATGATGCCCTTGGGGTCCACCACGGCCTTGTAGCGTCGCAGGGCCTCCATCTTCTCTTCCTGCAGAAAGGCGATCTTGGTGATGCCGATGCCGTGCTCGCCGGACACGCCGCCGCCCATGAACAAGACTTTCTCGAAGACCTTGCCGGCTGCCTCGTAAGCCAGAGCGAGCATCTGCGGGTCGTTGGAGTTGACCGGAATGTTCACGTGGCAGTTGCCGTCGCCCGCGTGCATGTGGCTGGCCAGGACAATGCGCGTGGCGCGCATGTCGTGTAGGACCTGGGCCAGCCGCTCCTTTAGCTTGGGATAACGATTCTCCAGGTCCTGGAAGAACAGCGCCGCGCGGATCTCAAGCTCCTGCTCGGTCATGTCCTTGGCCGAGAGCTGCCCGCGCAGAATCTTCATGGACGTGATCATCTCCTGGTCCAGGGACTTGTCCTTGAGGTCCAGGCCAGGCAGCTTGCCGGCCTCCTGCAGGGCCAGGCGGTAGGCATACGCCATGTAATAGAGGTTCAAATCTTCCAGGAAGTCGGAAAAGACCGGCACGCCCTCCAGGGGAATGACGATGTCCTCGTTGACCTTGAAGCCCGAGGTGCGCTTGGCGATGGCCGAGAGCTTGTGACGGTCCTCCCAGAAGTGCTCGGCCTCCTTGTCGTCGCGGGCCACGAAAATGTCCACGCCCTCGTAGGGCTCGGCTAGGTCCACGATGGCGCTCACGGCGGCATCCAGGGCCTGCGCATCGTCGGAGTCGAGCTGGAGCAGGAGTACCGAGATCGGCTCGCCCTCATAGCGAGCGGATTTTTTCTGGTAGCCGATGGCCTGTACGTACTTGCTGTTGAACTCCTCCAGGGAGGAGATCTTGACCAGGTCGCCTTCCTGTCGAATGCGGTCACGCAGGCCCACTACGTCCTTGATGACGAGCATGGCGTTGTGCATGCTGCGACCGAAAAACTCCAGGCACAGGGTGCGCGAAAGCTTGAGCGTGTCATACAGGGTGAAGCAGCCCTCGACGATGACGCCGTCCACGCCTTCCTTCTGCACGCCGGGCAAGCCGCCCAGGAACTTGTTGCTCACGTCCTTGCCCAGGCCCGGCCCGCGAATCTCGTCCCCGCTCAGGGTCACGGTGCGCAGGAGCCCGCCGGACTCGTCCAGCACTTCGAACACGGCCGACTCGCCGGGCATGATCTTGTGCCGCGGGTGATCCTTGCGGCGCACCTCCACCAAGCTGCCGTCGGGCATGACCTGCTTGAAGGACAGGATGTTGTCGAGGGTGGTGCCGTACTCGAAGGCGAACGGCCCGCCGGAGTTTTCGGAGATGTTGCCGCCGATGGACGAGCCGGCCTTGGACGCCGGGTCCACGGTGAACAGCAGGCCGGCCTTCTCGGCCGCCTTTATGGCGTTGAGGGTCAGCACGCCGGCCTGGGCGCAGAGAACCTTGTTCTCCGTGTCCACCGGATAGATGGTCTTCATGCGCGACAGGCTGAGAATGACCGTGCGCCGCAACGCGGGCACTGCGCCGCCGGTCAGGCCCGTGCCGCCGCCGCGCGGCACGAGGAAGAAGCCCATCTCGCCAGCCAGTCGCACGATGGCCTGAACCTCGGCCGTGGTCTGCGGCGATACCATGAGCAGCGGCAGCTCCATGCGCAGGTCCGTTGCATCGGTGGACGTCTCGATGAGGCTGCCCGGCTCATGGACCATGCTCTCAGGCGGCAGCAAGGCCTCCAGGCGGCGCACGATTTCATTCTTGATGAACTGGTCCTCGTCATAGCCGCGCCAGAAAGTGTTCACGGCCTCGCGGAACATGTGCGGATATTCGCCCGACAAAGTGGGCAGACTGCGGGTCAGCCTCGCTCCCACGCTCTGGCGCACCAGGGCCGCGTCGATAAAGGGATTGCAGCGTACGAGGAACAGCTCCGCGGCGAGCTCCACCCCCAATTCCCGGACGGACTCGGGCCATTGGGCGAACTGTTCCAGGCTCAGGCCGAGAACCCTGGGGACGAGGCGTTCCTCGGGAATGGAAATATGCGGACCTTTCTTGGGCATGGCTATTTGGCTGCGCAGATGGCGCGAGTTTGTTGCTTAAGGAAAGATATCAGAATAAATCCTCAACCGGCGATTGACAAGCCAAAGTACTCGCGCATCTGGTCTACCATGTGCAAGCATCGGCATCCGAATGCTTATCCAGACAGGTTAAACACTTGCGCTGGTGTAAGGCTCGTCGACGGCAGTAACTGTCACGAATCTTGCTGTCATTCCCCAATAAGTGCTCGTCCTTGTGCGGCGTTAGGAGAGTATCACTTGCTCGGCACGCCGGCAGGCGCTTTTGGGGAAACATTTAAATCTACCACGTGATTGATCTATACACGAAAGATGGAGCGACCATGATTCCGGCTTTAACAGGCTGCCTGGCAGCCGTGCTGCTCCTTCTGACCGGTTGCGCTATGCCGGCCCTGTTCCGATCCGAGGAGCCGCCATCGCCGCAGGCGGTGGACGAGCGCATTGTAGCAGAAATATCCACGCGCTATCTTAAGAATGAAATGATCACGTTCCTGGACATCCAGCCGTATTCCTATGGCAGGCATGTCTACCTCGTGGGCGAAGCCGGCAGCCCCGAAGAGCTGGACCTGGTCGTGACTCTCGCCAAATCCGTGCAGGACGTCCGCTCCGTGACCACTTATGTGCTGCCCAAGCCCCAGCAGCCTGTCTGCTCATCCTTGGACAACGCACGCATCCAAAGCCGAGTGCTGACAGCCTTGGACGCGGACGGGAAGGATGCGCCCCACAGCGTCAACCTGACGGTCTTTCAGTGTGTCGTGGTGTTAACCGGCGAGGTGGACAGCAGGGAGACGGAAGCCAAGCTCTTGTCCGAAGTCCAGACCGTGGATGAGGCTCGAAAGGTCAAATCGCTGCTGCGCGTGGTCAGGTAGATCGGGCATGCATACGGCTTGCAGCGTTACGCAAGCTGACCGATAGGGAAATGTCGACCTCGTACCTCATCGACCTCGCCTTTTGGCCCGAAGCTTCCGCCACATAATTCGTCAGTAACGAGGTTCGACTGAGCACGGCCCGAGTGCAGGGCCGTCAGGTGACAATGGCGGGCAACAATACGGCAGGCATGAATTGAAAAGCGCAGCACATGAGGGCTGCGATCTGATCTGAAATGCGCACGGCCACCTTCAGCATGTGGTGGCCGTGCGCTCGATGAATTCTATACACGTAGGCGGCAGCGCTCGGATTCAGCCTGCCAGCCTCTCACTCGCTCAATAACGCTTCGGCGGCTCTTTTTTCCAGCTCGTCCAAGGCTTCCTCAAGCTGATAGCTCAAGGCATCGGCTTCCTGGGGTTTCCAGTCGGCCAGAGCCGAGGAAAGCTTGCCGCGAATGCCCAATAACCCGGAAACGGGACCACGCAGGACTTCCTGCCTGTCCTTGGGCCACTCGCCCAGGGAGATTTGCTCGAACAAAGCTTCGGGCAACTCCATGACCCCCTTGTGCGGCCAAGCGGGCGAAGGAGCCGGCCAAGCCAGCTTTGAAAGCGTGGGCCAGCGGCGTTCCACGCTCTCGGGCTTGTACGTCTGGGCCATGACCCGCACCTGGAGCACCTCGCCCATGTTCGCCTCCTCGGCCGCCCTTCAGGCGGCGCGCATCAGTCGATTTCCTTCCACTCGCTACGCACCTGGGCCACCACTTCCTGAATCATGGAAAACTGATCACCGGGGCAGACGCCGATCAGCGGCTGTCCGCTGTCGATGTTCTCTCCATAGGCGAAATAGGCCGAGTATATCTGGCCTTCGGGCCCCTTGTAACTGACCAGTGCCTCGCGCTTCATGCGCGACATGATAAACAGATCCATGCCGTCCGTCACCTTGATCGAACGGATGCCCGAGGCCTTGATCTTCTGGTCCACTTCGGGAACGAAGTAGTACTTGGCTTTTTCCGGCGCGGTGACCAGGTGCAGAGTCTTCTTGAGGATGGCCTCGATGACCTCGTCGCGCGACAGGAAGTGCCGCAGGGTCATGAGCCTGGTGCCCGCTTCCACGAACTTGCCCGAGAGATCCTGGGCTATATCCTTGATTTCGCCTTTCTGCGGCGCATGAATGGGCTTCTTGTTACGCTCGCGCGTGACATGAGCCAGCAGCGTGCCCGGCTTTTCCTTCCAGGTACCTGCGGGGCCAAAAACCTTGCCGCCGGCGTTTTTTACCGCGAACTCGATAACGCCCGTATGCGGGGCGCGGATTTCGATCTCCTCGTAGGGGGAGGCCTTGATCTCCTCCAGGAGCGCCTTGACGTCCATCACTTCTTCTCCGCCTTCTTACCTGTAGTAGAGATTGCGGCCGCCCATGGTCAAGAGGGCCTGATAGAGGTTCTTGCGCACCTCGCGGCGGTCCCAAATGCCTTGGATGTGCCCGCGAGACAGGGCTTGATGTGCCTGGTGGTAGTCCGGGGGGATGTCCACGCCCGTGGTTTCCTTGATGACGCCTGGGCCGGCGAAGCCGATGTTCGCCGAGCGCACCGAGAACTGGTAGGGCGAGCAGCCAAGGAAGCTGGCCAGCGGACCTGCGTAGGAATTGGTATCGTACAGCACCAGGTACAGGCCGCCCTCGTCGATGTAGTCGCGTATGGCCATGGTGCAGCGGGGCATCTGGATGACACCATTGGTGCCTTCCTGGATGCGGATGCCCGCAGTGCCGTGCACGTAGGCCAGCAGCGGGTAATGCTTCTTCTTGGCCCGCTCCACGGCGCGGATGAACTTCTCGCCCTCGGCCGCCCCGACGCTGCCGCCGCGGAAGGCTCCCATGAGCATGGCGCAGACCATGCGCACGCCTTGGATGCTGGTCTCGAAGGTCATACACGCGCTACGTTGGCCGATCTTCTTTTTGGCCGCTTCGAGCTTCTCGTCAAAGCCCTCGAAGTTCAGGGGATTGCCTGCCTCGATGCGTGCGTTGAACTCGTAGATGGAGCCCTGATCGAAGACATTGTACAGATACCATTGATGCTCCATGGGGAAATGGTATCCGCAGTAGCTGCATACGCCGGCGAAGTCGCCGAACAGGTCAGGCGCCCAGAGGTCCAGACAGCCATGGCTGTCCGCGCGCGGACAGGTCACGCTAACGTCCTCACGGGCCTTGGGGCTCAAGTAAACCCACTGGTCGTCGTTCAGACAGATGCCATTGTCCGGGCAAGACAGCTCCGTGAGTTGCTTGACCGCCTCGGATTCGTTCTTGCCATTTAGCCGCATGAACCCGGAAAGCGGCGCGGACACTTTGTCCGTGAGCACCTGGGCCTCGGCCTGGAAGTCCTCGAGCCAACGCTTGAGCTTCTTGTGCCGCTTGCCTAGAAATTCGTAACGGAAGAAGGAATGCGTGGCCCAGAGCATGTCCAGGGCAGCGGATACCGTCTTTTGCGAGAAAGTACGCTTGTCTACGTAAGCGTGCTGAGCCATGTTGCGGAACTTCTGGTAACGCCGCCAGACCAGGTTATCCCTGGCCTTGGAGGACAAGCTCCAACGCACGAAGATGGATTCGGCCTCCACGCCTCGCTTGTTGGCAACGCGCTTAAGCTCGTTGGCGCGCAGGAGCTGCAGACCCTTGGCCTTGAGCACAGACTGGTTGGTGGCCCAGATAAGCTCGCCGCGCAGGTTCTTGAAGAAGTCGTAGTGCTCGGGCCGCGCGCCCAAGGGAGGCTCCTGCACGATGCGGTCGATGTAGCCGGCGGCCAGATTATCCTCGGCCATCATCTTGAGCTGACGGGCGCAACGATCGATAAGCTCAGGCTCGGCGCGCTGGCCTTGGCGCAGTCTGCCTTCGATAGCCGCGGCTCCTTCGGGCGAGATGACCGAGTAATAGCCATGGGAAAGCATGAGCCGCGTATCGGCCAGGCCGATGGCTTCGGCGCCGCCGGAGCCGCCTTCGGAAATCACGGCCACGATGGGCACGCGCAGCGCGGCCAACTCGTAGAGGTTGCGCGCGATCTGCTGAGCCGCTCCCGGATAATCCTCGATCGGGTAGGAGCCGGGAGTGAACACGAAGGTATGGATGGGAATGTTCTCGGTTTCCGCGACCTTCATGTAGTGCAGGGCCTTGGCGTTACCCCAGGGCTTCACGGAGCCGCCGTTGCGGAACTCCTGGCCGTGCCCCTTCTCCTGACCGATAACCATGACCGGCTGGTTGACCAGCTTATTCCCCACGCGACGGCTGATGTAAGCCCTGGCGATGAGCATGCTCGGATCAATGGAGTACTCGTCCTGGCCGCCGATCTCCGTGTAGTTGTCATAGACGTTCTCAAGGATATCCTTGAGGCAGATGCGCTGCGAATGACGCACGATGCGCACCTTGTCCATGGGAGCCAATTCGGCGTCGAGCTTATTCTCCAGGAAGGAGAAAATATCCTCGAGCTGCTGCACCTGGCGCACCTGCTCCGGAATGGTCAGGTCCTTCTCCTTGGCCAGGAACTCGCCAAGCTTGGACTCAAGCATGGCCATGTTCTCGTTCTGCTTGGGCCCGAAGATATCCCTGATGTAGGCTAGGCGGTCTTTAAGCTGCTGTGTTCTCTTTTCGATGTCCATATGAGCGTCGACGCGTCCTCATCACTAATCCGCCCTGGAGGGCGATTGGGATGGACGCCGGAAGTTGCATGGTGGATGCCGTTTTTGTCCTCTCAGCCGGCGCGAATCAACCCTAGAACTCGAGCAAGTTCATGGTCTTCTTGCGCAGGAAATCGAGATTGGACTTGAGCGGGCTGCCGGAGCGGTCCTGTCCCCTGAGCACCAGGAGGTCCAGGAACTCGAGGCCACGCTGCTTGGCCTGTGCCAGATCGTCGCCCTTGATAATGGCCAGGGCGAGGTTCGGGTCGAACTCCGTGGGAATCTGATAGGGCTCGTCCGTGGGCACCTGGGTATACACGCTCAGCCAAGGCTGCTCGGGCCAGGTGAATTCGTCGATGCGGCCGACCCAGGGCGCGAACCTGTTATCCGGGTCCTCGGCAATGATGCGGTATTCAATGCCTACACCGTCGAACTCGATGTCCGACTGGGCATATCCTATCGACTGGCCGAGCCCGACCCGACACTGCTCGGCAATGAGATCCGTGGGCCCGTTGCCGCGCACCTTGGAGATGATGCCCGAGACACCGTTCTCCACCTGGATGCGCGTATTGACCTCCATGAGGAAGGGGTCGCCCTTGGGGGTCACGATCCACTCCCAGGTTCCCACACTGTCATAGCCCACTTCACGAGCCATGCTTAGGGAGTGGCGCGTGATGTCGGTGAGCACCTTGGCCGCGTCGAAGCTGTAGCCGAGTTCGCCTGGCGCGAAGCCCGGCGCGACCTCGATGCGCTTCTGGCGCCCCGTGGACTGCACCGAGCAATTGCGCGTGCCGAAATGCACCGGCTCGCCCTTGCCGTCGCCCAGGATCTGCACCTCAAGGTGGTTGAAGCGAAAGACGCGCTGCTCGATGAGCACGCCCTCGTCGTGGAACTGACGCTTGGAGTAGTTGCGGATACGCCGGAAGACATTGCGGAAGTGGTCGATGCGGTCCAACTCCTCGATGCCCATACCGCCGCCACCCGCCGAAGCCTTGACGAGTACAGCGGGCCGCTCGATGCCCTGCTCGGCCTGGAAGGCGAACAGATTCTCGGCGATTTCCTCGGCCTCCATCTCGTCATAGATGGGCCGATCCGAGCCGGGAACCGTTGGCACACCGAGGCGGCGGGCAAGCCGCTTGGTGTTGATCTTATCGCCCAACTCGCGGATGACCCTCCAGGACGGCCCCAGGAACAGGAGCGGATTGTCGCGCTCACTCACTCTGCGAGCAAAGCGGAAATCCTCGGCGAAGAAACCGTAGCCGGGGTGAATCGCCGTGGCGCGGGCGTCATCGGCCACGGCCATGAGCTCGTTGGCGTCCTGGTAGGAGTTGACTCGGTACAGGGACTTGGGTCCGCCGTGCCGTTTGGCCAAGGCCACATGGCCCGACTGGTGGTCTTCCTTTGTATAGATGCAGACAAACCTGTGCCCGAGCTTCATGCAAGCCTGGGCAATTCGGATAGCAATCTCGCCCCGATTGGCGATAAGAACCTTATGAGTGTTCGCAACCACGCGAAATAATCCTTCTTTTCTTATGCGGGCAGATACTTCACACCTCGAACAAGGAGGCCCTTATATGTCGCAAAGCGTAAATAGTCCACATGCCAGCCGCCCTGGATTTAGCTTGGATGCGGACATTTTCATGCCAACGGTGCAGGAGCGATCCCAAGGCCGAAACGGATCCGCCCTCCAGAGTCGCTTGGGGTGAAGCCCGCTAGTTTGGCATTCTCTCGGAATGCTTCCGGAAAGGTCAATCATCGGCCCTGCACAGCCATGTGCCGGAAGCATTCGCGAAGCCGTGATCGGCCTCGCACTGGTTTGGCAGTCTGATCCTAGAGCAGATTGCCTTTAAGACGCCCGCTCCGGCGATGACGGCGCAAGTGTATTGCGCCTACGCCTACGCGGTGGCAACCCATGCCGACGCGCGGCTTGCAGAGCATTTTCAAAAGCAAAATGCTCTAACCCAGCTTATCTTCGGACTTGGACTGCTGCTTGGCCTTGCGTTGAGCGATCATACGCTTCTGAAATTCCAGCACCAGCTTGTCCAGCCTAGCTTCCTGGCGTCTATCCAACTCCACGAATTGGCAAGCCAGAATATCTTGGTTGATACGGCGCACGATCTTGGACTTGAGACCGATCAGCACGGGCTTGCCGGCGATCATCAGATCCGCGGTGACAGTGGTGCCTTCCTTGAGCCTGGATTCGACGGTAGCCAGCAAGGCAATGCCCGTCGCACTCAGGTCCTTGACATCAAAACTGACGCCTGTCTCCTGCAGCTTGGCCTTGAGCCCGGGAATTCTAGTCCTGAAGGCTCCGCGCTGATTATCGCCGTCAGGTATCTCTAACTTGAAGTCCATAACTACCTCCCTGTCATCATCCGCCGACGCGTTTCTCCAGCGTAATCTCAATCCGCCGGTTGCGCGCTCGATTCTCCGTACTGTTGTTCGGGAACAGAGGCTCCAGGTCGGCCAAGCCCGTGGCCGTAAGCCTGGTGGGCTCCATGCCCAAGGACATGAGCACACGCAAGACATTTACCGAGCGCATGGCCGATATTTCCCAATTATCCTTGAAGCGGGAATTGCCCGAGGGCCGCACGTCATCGGTAAAACCGCGTATGTTGATACGCTGGTCCGCGTGTTTGATGAGCAGATCCTTGAGATCCCGCAGCACGGCCACGCCCTGGGTCGTGAGTTCCACCTGGCCTGGGGCGAACATGACGTCCGAAGGCACGCGCAGGGTGATGATGCCTTTGTCGAAATGCGCGCCTACCACGCCTTTGAGGCCCTTGGTATTCTGATAGAACTGCACTTCCGTGAACAGCTTGCGCTGGTTCTCCATGATCTGGCGCTGGAGCTTGACCTGATCGATAAGCACTGCCTGCTCGTCGCGCACAATGCGCGACGAGGATAGATCCTTTTTATTGCCTTGCAAGGCGAGTTGCACGGCCTGGAACGAGTCCGTAAACTTGGTAAGGTCCAGATTGGACATGGAAAAGAGCAGAATGAAGAAACACAGAAGCAGAAGCGACAGGTCGGCGAATGTTGTCAGCCAATCCGACGAGTTATCCTGGGACTCTTCGTCATCCGAGTCCAGAGGTCGGTTTTGCAGTTCCTCATCGGTCATACCGACGCTCCTGCGGGGCTATGAAGGAGGACAACTTTTCGTACACCAGCCTGGGGTTGTTGTTCTCCAGGATGGATTTGGCGCCTTCGAAAATGATCTCCATGTGCAGAGTTTCCTGCAGCGTACGGGCGTTGAGTTTGCCGGCAATGGGCAGAAAGATCAGGTTGGCCAGAACCGAGCCATAAAAAGTGGTGATGATGGCCACGGCCATGGCCGGGCCGATGGCCTTGGGGTCGTCCAGGCGGGCGAGCATCTGCACCAGACCTATGAGCGTTCCGATCATACCGAAAGCGGGCGCGAAACCGGCCAACTTGCGGAACACTTCCTGACCTATCCGGTGGCGGCGCTTCATGGACGAAATTTCGATGCGCAACGTGTCACGGATGATATCCGGGTCGGCGTTGTCGGCAATGAGCTGACAGGCCTTCTTGAGCACCTTGTTCTCGGTCTGGATGTTCTCCAGAGCGACAAGACCTTCACGCCGGCTGATGTCGGCCACGCGGATCATGATATCGACCACTTCCTGAGGCCGGACCTTGCGTGAGGCAAAAGCCTTGAAACCCGCGGCTATGGCCTGGCGCACTTCCTCAAAGGGGAAGGCTACGCAGATGGCCGCCAGCGTGCCGCCGATGACGATGAGAATGCTGGGAAGGTTGATGAAGAGAAATGAATCCCCTCCCATGTAAATCGCGCCACCGACCATTGTCAGGCCGATGATCAATCCGCCCAGTGTTGCGATATCCATCTGCTCTACGCCCTTGCATTTACTGGTTGAGCTGCCTGCGAATGGCCGCTATCAAGATGCGGGTGCGCTGAATCGTCCCTATGGCCAACCGGTACTGAGACTCTAACATACAAAGATGTCGATATGCAAAATCAACAA